>JBOGTG010000105.1:0-42234 GCA_050692175.1 Candidatus Limnocylindria bacterium
GCGCACGAGGGCGCGCTCGCCGGCGGTGGGCAGACGGTCGCGGTCCTCGGCGCGGGGATCGCCGCGTATCTCGAGGAGGTCCGCGGCAGACGGCGGCGTCTCGCGCACGCCATCCGCGCGCACGGCGCGCTGGTGTCGGAGTTCCCGCCGCAGGCGCCGGCCCAGCGCTGGACGTTCGCGCAGCGGGACTCCACGCTCGCCGCGCTCGGCGAGATCACCGTGGTCGTCGAGGCACCGAAGGGCTCAGGCGCGCTCATCACCGCGGCCGAGGCAAGGCGGCTGCGGCGCCCGGTCTACGCGGTCCCGGGTCCGATCGGGGCATCCGCCTCCGTCGGAACGAACGAGCTGATCGCATCAGGTGCGGCGCGCCTGCTTACGGGTGCGCCGATGCTGCTCGCCGCGCTCGGGGTGTCGAGACCGATAACGGCGGGAACCAACCTGGACGACGATGATGCGCGGGTTCTCGACGCGCTCGCCGCGGCGCCGTCCGATCCCGATGCGCTCGCGCGCCGGCTCGGCCTCAGCACGAGGGGGCTCGCGGCGATCGTCGCCCGCCTGATGATCCGCGGACGCATCGGCACGGCGGCTGATGGCCGTCTGGCGCGGCGCTAATGCTCACACCATGCTGAACCTGGGGGCACACACGGGACCTCTTCATGCTGCGGGTCTCACGCCGACGAGATGAATCCAAAGGAAGGCTGAGGGGCCGCGTGCCTTCTCCTGCACGCCGGCTGGGGCGGCTCACGGCGCGACGCACGCTCTACCTAGTTGCGCATCCGACGGCCGCGACAGGAAACGGCGTGGCAGCCGCCAATCGCGACCTGACCACACGGTTACCGGGGCGGTGAGGCCACTCGGCGTGCACGAGGCTAGAGTGCCGGTAATGGTGGTCCGTGATCTTTGGGTCGAGGGATACCGATCGATTCGGGATCTTCGTCTCACGCTCGCTCCGGTGACCGTCGTCGTTGGACCGAACGGCAGCGGCAAGACGAACCTCTACCAAGCGCTATGCCTGCTGAGCAGCGCCGCACACGGAACATTGGCCCGTTCCCTTGCTGATGAGGGTGGGATGCCCTCAGTGCTATGGGCGGGACCGCGCAAGAGGAAAGCGGCCGCCCGGTTTCTGGCTGGAGTTGCGATGGATCAAATCGCGTACCAATTGGTGTGCGGAGTAGTTCCGCCACCTCAGGGTCCATTTGAGCTCGACCCCGACGTGAAGGAAGAAACGGTGTGGGCGGTGACGACTGACACGCGACACATCGTGGCGCAACGTGAAGGAGGCAGCGCTTTTCTCCGCGATAGCGAAGGAGAGCGCACCGCCTTTCCTTTTGTGCTTTGGAATGGAGAATCGTTTCTGTCGCAACTCGGCGAACCCCATCGGTTTCCGCTGCTCAGCGCCCTCCGCGGCATCCTTTTGGGATGGCGGTTCTACCACCATTTTCGGACGGACGCCGACGCACCAATGCGGCAGCTGCAGGTCGGTGTGCGCACGGCGGCTCTCGCCAACGATGGCCGCGACCTGGCGGCGGCGCTGATGACCGTGCAAGAGACCGGTGACCGCGAGCGACTCCACGCGGCCGTGGAACACGCCTTCCCTGGTACGCGGCTCGAGCTCTGGCAAAACCGTGGGCGTTTCGGCTTCCGTCTCGCAATGCCCGGACTACTGCGGCCACTTGACGCAGCCGAACTGTCGGACGGGACCTTGCATTACCTATGTCTTGTCGCAGCTTTGCTCTCGCCTCGTTTCCCAACGTTCCTCGCCCTCAACGAACCGGAGACGGGCCTTCATCTGGACGTCTTGCCGGCGCTGGCCGAACTAATAACTGACGCCAGCGAACGGGGCCAGGTTCTCGTGACTACACACTCTGAGACACTGGCGCGGACGCTGGAGGACCAGGCGAGCGCGTCGGCAGTTCGACTGACAACACGGGACGGCGCGACCATCCTGGCCACCTGACCCGCACCTGTCCGATGGTGCGCCGGCGAATCGTTGTCGGACGCACATTCGGTCGCTGGACGCCTCCGTTACCCAGACAGACCCCGAATGCAAAGCGCGTTGTTGGTGGCTCCCGACGTCGAGATACCGCATCGGGTCTGGAACGAGGCCCTGGGCAGAGAAAGTTCGCAAGCGGGTAATCACCGGGCAAGCCGCTGGCCAGGGCGCTAAGGCAAGCCTGATGGTCTCGCAAACCGTAGCAGCCACGGTCCGCGCACTTGAACTATCGGGCCGAGCAGCTCGACGTTGCGTGGGAAGACCGTCTCCATGTGTGGAACCTCGAAGTAATTGACGGGTTCTGGCGCGGTGCAGTCCATACCAGTTGTGAGCCGAACGCCCGTGGGGACTCGGTCAACCAGGACGCGTCCCGGCAATAGCACACGTCTGCTTCCTTGCCATCCGCCATATTCAAGCTGGAGACCGACAGCCCCGCCCCTGTACATCGGACTCTCGGCCTCGGGCCTTGCGCTGATGGATCGCGCTGACACGACGCCGATAAGACAGCTGCCAAAGCGGGCGGAAAAGGGCCCCTCAAGCGGCAACTCCACAGCAACGGTGCCATCTGACTCCTCGGCAAAGACGTACGGGATCTCAAGCTCGAGGCGACGGGCATCCGCAGACAGGGATTCGAATACCGCGTAGTCCCGATCGAAAATGCCAGTCCGTGGCCGTTCGGTTCCGAATAATTCGCGGTACTCTCTACCAGTCTGATCTCGCATCTTCAATGCGGTTGCCCCGAGTCGGAGCCCGTGGTAGCCGCCGATTCCCATGAACTTCGCAATGCCTGCACTGGGACGCAACTCGAAATCCAGAGCAGTCTCCGCCGCTGTGACCGCGATGTGCCGTAGCACCACCGTGATGCCGTCGTGGTCGGTAGCGGCGTCCTCATTGCAAGTGAAGGCCTCTGCCTCCTCGCCGAAGGGCGTCAGCCGCAACGGCATCCTCGCTTCGCCCAAGTTGGCAAGTGCAATCAACGCGTCTACAGGCCCGGCTAGCAAAGGCACCCGTGACCGCGAGCCAATCCGCCACCTGAGGAGACCTGGTGACTCTGCACTCGCGGAGAAAGTGGTGACACGTAATGGGTAGCTGCCCGTGCCATTCAGAAGAGTGATGCTGGTGAGGGCAGAATTGAGCTCGGCGCCGGCACGTCCCCGGGTCAGATCGAGGACGACGTCCGTGCCTGAGGGCGTGACGATCAGGTCTCGGACTGTAAGTGTGTGATCTCCAACGCTCACAAAGGCTGGCTCGACCAGGCGCAACCCGGGCGCTACAAACCCTGAAGAGGGTACGAATACTACGTCCCCCATACCAACATCCATGCTAAAGGGTGTGCCCTCAACCGCCCGCACCGCATGCACTCCGTCGAATGGGCGCGGTCGGCCGCCGAGGCTGGCGGTGTCGAGGAGCGGGGCAGCGATCGATGGGTCGTTGCCCCGCTGCGTCTGGAAACAGTTGCCGTTAGATGGCCTCGATCTGCCTGATAAGCCACTCCTTCCGTGACGCGCAACCGCACTTTTCCGGCGAGGGCATGACACGCAGCATCGCGATCACGGCTGGACGAATCAACCGGCGGAACGCTTGAACCATAGGACTTCACACCTTTCCGCGATCACGGAAGAATGCATTGGCCACCCTCGCTGCGGGAGTAGATGCAGAACCCGTAGCTGCAAGGCGGGTTCTCGCTTGTGCAGCCGTACCAATACTCACTGATTCCGCTTCCGCTCACGCATTTGTACATGCAGAGCTTGTTGCAACCCGAACCGACGCATTCCCCCGATGTAAAAATCACGCATCCAGTGAAGATTCCGCCGCAGTCGCTACCGCAGGTGCCGGGATCTGGGGGACATGGCCACGGTGACGGCGCTGGCGGCATTGTTAGGGCACGCCCGCCCATCAGCCATCCTGTTGCGGTGAACACACCAGCGCTGACGGTCGCCGTGATGGTCTGGATGATCAGCTGTCTTCGCTTCATCGCAGGATGCCTCGGGGGAAGAAGCGCCACTCATAGAAAAGTTTCGACGCAGGATTGAGAGGCGCCAAAACGGTCTCTGGAATGATCACCGGTGGGATGAATGGCTTGAACGGCGACTGGTCGTCCGGCGTGGCAACCAAGGGGGCGCGGCCGCTCGGCCCGCGCAAATCGGAGAGGCGGCGAAGAGCACGGCGTGCCGCCGCGAGCGTCGGGACCGGCGGAGGATCTTCATCGGGTTCGTACTGGACTACGCGGAAGGTCGCCGTCCCCGCATAGACTCGTTTGCCTTGTGGCATGGTCATCGGAGTCGGCACTGTCTCAAGGATCACGCGCATCGATTACTCCTTGCCATCGAGTGACCCCGATCCCAAAGCTCAAGCCAGATCAGTGGAGGGTGATGACCTGTCGTCATCCGTGAGAACCTCCGTCGTTTCGTGCCAGAACCCAAGAACGATGAGGATCATCTCTCGACCGGAGAACGAGCAGCTGTCCGGGAGTCAGTTCTTGGCCACAGTGATGGCCCGCTTCCGCGATCCTGGCGTCCCTGGTTCTAGACCGAAGCTCTGCGGACGCGTATCGAGGATCTCGTCGTCGATCAAGGATCGGAGCCAACGAGGCGCGCCCGCCGCGAGCCGTCGTGCGCCCGAGCGCCCGCGGAGTTCGGGGACCGTCTCCTCCACCACGAGTTCGAGGGCTCGTTGCCACGTCGAATCTGCACGGATGTCCCTGCGGCTTCTGGGGCGATGCCGAGCGCGAATGCACCTGCCTTCCCGAGCAGATCGAGCGCTACCGCGGGCGGATCTCCGGCCCCTTGCTCGACCGGATCGATCTGCGCGCGCACGTCCCGCGTGTGCCGTACGAACGCCTGCGTGAGGACAACCGCGAGCCATCTAGCGCGGTGAGGCTTCGCGTGCTGGCGGCCCGCGAACGGATGCGCAGGCGCCTCGGGGCTCCCGGCGGACGGGTCAACGCCGATCTCAGCGTCGCCGAGGTCAAGCGCCACTGCGGCGTCGAGGCCGAGACCGAAGTGCTGCTCGCAGACGCCGTCCGGGCCCGGCGTCTCTCCGCGCGGGGCTATCACCGGGTGCTCCGCGTGGCGCGGACCGCGGCCGATCTCGCCGGCAGCGAGCGCGTCCGCGCCGAAGATGTGGCGCTCGCGCTGCTCCTGCGCGCGGACCCGTGATTGCCCTCGGCCCCGGCGATCCGCGCTACCCGCGCGCTCTGCTCGATCTCCGCTCCGCGCCCGACCCGTTCACCGTCGACGGCGACGTGCGCGTCCTCGCCCGACGAGCGATCAGCATCGTCGGCACGCGCCGCATGACGCCGTACGGCGCGCGGGTCGCACGCGAGCTGGCCACGGCGCTCGCGGAGGCGGGCGTGGTGGTCGTGTCCGGTCTCGCGCAGGGCATCGACAGCGCCGCGCACGAGGGAACGCTCGCCGCCGGCGGCCAGACGATCGCGGTCCTCGGCGCGGGGATCGCGTCGTATCTCGAAGAAGTCCGGGGAAAGCGCCGGCGCCTCGCGCACGCGATCCGCGGTCACGGCGCGCTCGTGTCCGAGTTCCCGCCCGATGCGCCGGCGCAGCGGTGGACGTTCGCGCAGCGGGACTCCACGATCGCCGCGCTCGGCGAGGCCACGGTCGTCGTGGAGGCACCGGTCGACTCGGGCGCCCTCATCACCGCGAGTGAGGCGCGGCGCCTGCGGCGACAGCTCTACGCCGTCCCGGGTCCGATCGGCGCAGCGGCCTCCGCCGGAACCAATGACCTCATCGCCGTCGGCGCGGCGCGCGCGCTCACCGGCGCGCCGATGCTGCTCGCCGCGCTCGGACTCCGGGCAGCGCAGCGGGCCGAAGCCGACCCGGACGATGATGCGCGGGTGCTCGATGCGCTCGCGGGGTCACCGTCCGATCCCGACGCGCTCGCACGCCGGCTCGGCGTCAGCACGACGGCGCTCGCGGCGATCGTCGCGCGTCTGGTGATCCGCGGACGGATCGGCACGGCTGCGGACGGCCGCCTCGCGCGGCGTTAGCCCTTCGGATCGTCGCCCCCCGGCGTTGCCCTTGGCCTTCACGACTATACTTGGATAGCTAGAACTACCATGGAGCGCCTGGATGACGATGCGCCAGCTAAATGTCAAGCTCAGCCACAAGCAGCATGAGGCGCTGAGGCGGTACGCGTCGCGGCGCCGCACACCGGTCGCCTGGGTCATCAAGGACTACATCGACAACCTCGCCGGGCTGGACTCCGCCGGGCGCGCGCCGGCACATGAATCCACGCAGTTGGCCGCGCGTGGCGGCTCGTTCGACTGGCTTTCGGAAGAGCCGGACCTCTACAGCGAAGCCGACGGGGAGCCCGTAGGGGGCCACACCGGCGCGCGCAGGTAGCTTGCCGCGGGTAGCCGCGGGACTCCGCCGCGACGACGTGGTCCTGGTGAGCTTCCCTTTCACGGACCTCTCCGGCCAGAAGCTGCGCCCGGCATTGATCGTCGGGCGACCGCTGGATGACGACATCGTTCTGGCCTTCTTGACGAGCCGCTCCGACATTGGGGCGGCGGAAGCGGAGCATCTGCTCGAACCCAGCGATCCGGAGTTCGCGGGTACGGGCCTGAAGATCGCCTCGCGCGTTCGGCTGCAGAAGCTCGCGACGCTACAGCGCAACCTCATTCGACGTCGGCTCGGTCGCATCGGGCCGCGCACGCGGCGTGCCGTGAATCGTGCGTTGCGTTACGTCCTGGAGTTGTAGTCCGAAAGCGCGCTCCGGGCCACACGAGACCGTCCCGCCACCCGCCGCCGCGCCATCGCGACAGTGCAGCCCAGTCGCCCGATGAGCACCTGACACAGGATCCGACGCTCCGCCCCCGACTGAGCCGCCGTAGCAATCACGATGACACTCGGGTCGGGTCGCCTCCTGTGGCCCAGGATGCGATCTGGCTTCTCGAACGGAATTCGAGCTTCCCCAAGATGCGTTCGACGTGACCTTCAGCGGTGCGCTCGCTGATGTCGAGCTTCGTCGCGATCTCCTTGTTCGAGAGGCCCATCGCGACCAGTGCGGTGACCTCGCGCTCTCGTGGGGTCAGTAGCGAACGCGGCTCGCGCGTCCTTGGCGCCGTCTGCGCGGGCGCGTCCACGGGGAAAGTCAGGCCGAGATCGGTGGCCCAGCGCTCGAGCTGAGCCAGGTACCACGCGGCCTTCGCCTTGCGCCAATAGGGAAGGATCGCCGCGACCTCCGTTTGGGCGGCCTCTTGATCACCGGCCCCGTTTCGCCGGAGCAAGAGCTCAGCTCGCCGACGTCGCGCCAGAGTCTCTCCGAATGGCGTCACCGGTTGCGCGAAGAACTCGACGCTCTGACCGAGGAAAGCGATTGCGTCGTCCATCTTTCGTTCGCTGGCTGCACTCTCGCCTCGAGCGAATGCCCGCCTGGCGCGGGCGGAATCAGTTTGCGGGCGTTGGTCACCTGCGAGAGCGATCTCGATGCAGTTACGGATGGTGAGGCTGTCTTCGAGCGTGATCGCTGCTACTAAGCCGCAGATCGCGGCCTCGTCGACCTCAGGCCACGGCTGCCGCCCGACCTGGGTCGCGATACCGGCGAGATGCTCGAGCGTCGCGCGCGGATCGCCCGCGAGCTGCATGGTCCGCGCCATCACGCTGCCTCCGAACAGCTTGTGATCCCAGGTCGCGTCACGTAGTTGGCGGCGCGGCGCGTCCAGTAGCGGGAGCGAGCGTTCGGGGCCATCGCGGCCTGTCTTGACGAAAGCCTCAACCACCTTAAGGTGAGCGCTCCAAACCGATTCCCGGCGGGCTTCGTCGACAAGTCTGAGGGTTGCGTCCCAGTCGCCGTCGGCAAACGTGCAGCCCGCCTCATTCGCGATGACCACGTCGTAATGGAGACCGCGCCGACGATCGTTGGCGAACAGCTCGTCGGCGACAAGGCGCACGTCTGCGGCAGAGGATCCGGTCGCATAGAGCGAAATCTGGAGGTTATAGAGGCCTCTCATTGTTCCCTCGACCATGTCGTGCGCTCGGGCGAGGTCAATGGCTTCGCGCTGCAGGGCGACGCCTTCGATGCGCCCCCGTTGCCCGTCCGCGCAGCCAAGAGTGGTGAGAGCGCTCACCACGATCTCGAGGGCCCCTTGCTCTCGCGCCATCTCGACGGCGCGTCGGCCCCATTTGGCCGCTGTGGTGTAGTCGAGGTCGACGTACGCGAGCCTCGCGACCTGGGCATACGCACCCGCGAGCTCCCGGCTCTTACCGAGTGGCTCGAGGAGCCGCGCTGCTTCGTCGGCCGCCTCTCGTGCGCCGCGCTCGCCGAGAAGGTATCTATAAGAAGCGATCGCCGTGAGCGCCAACCCCACGCCGCGAACATCCCGTGCCTCCTCAAACCATCGCCGCGCTTGTTCGGCGGCACGGAGCGTTTGCCGAGCGGTGCCCGCAAGGTACGCGGCGTCGGCGAGCCGCAGCTGGAGATCGCCCAGCGCGGGCTCCTTGTCCGGAGCGAGCTCGACCGCTCGCTCGAGGTGCCGGGCCGCGCGCGCGAACGCGGACAATCGATACGCCTCGCGGGCAGCGAGGTCGTGATAGCGGAACGCGCGCTCTTGCTCGCCGCCCTCGTCGAAGTGGTACGCGAGCTCTTCGGCGTGCGCCGTGGCATCCTCGCCGGCGCGTGTCTCGATCGCCTGGGCGACTGTGGCATGCATCCGGCGCCGCTCGCGTTGCAGGAGCTCAAGGAGAATGCTTTCGCGCGTGAGCGCATGCCGGAAGACGAAATGGTCGGGCCCCTCGCCGTCCGAAGGCTCGAGGAGGAGCTGCGCATCGATCGCCGCTCGGAGGGCGCTGACGATGCTCGCCTCATCGGATCCGGTGACCCGAAGGAGCAGATCGAAGTCGAATCGCTGCCCGATGACCGCGGCGTGCAGCAAGAGTTTCTGCGCGTCCGCCGACAACGTCCTGAACCGTTCGCCGACGGCATCGCGCAGCGTGTCCGGGATCGCGATATCCGAGACTTCCTTTGTCCGTCGCCACGACCCGTCGCGGTACTCGACATCACCGCGCTCGACGAGCGCGCGCAGCACTTCCTCCATGAACAGCGGATTGCCCTCGCAGGTCTCGAACATCGCCTGCCGGAATGCGACCGTCGGTGGCCTGCCAGGATGCATGGCTTCGCTCAAGAAAGCGCCGACCTCGTCCTCGGTCAGCCGGCGCAGCGCGATCTGCTCGGCGACGCGCGCCTTGGCCATTTCCGCGAGCACGGGCCGAAGCGGATGCCGGCGGTGGAGCTCATCGCGGCGGTATGTGCCAACAAGGAGCAGTGGCACGTCGCGGAGCTTCCGCGCGAGATGCGGAAAGAGCTCCAACGTGGCCTCGTCCGCCCAGTGCAGGTCTTCGATAACGATCACGATCGGCCGCTCGCGCGCCAGGTCGGCCAGAAGAGCAGTGAAGGCCGAGTACAGCCGATAGCGGTCGGTCCCCGCCGTTGCGTTGTCTCCGATCGGCAACGAAGCGAGGCGGTTTGCGGAGCGCGCGATGTCCATGAAAGGACCGAACGGGCGACGAGCGTCGATCTCGGTGCACTCGCCTGTGAGAACCCGAACACCCTCCGTGCGCGCCACCTGAACGAAACGAAGGACCAGAGCGGTCTTGCCGACTCCGGCCTCGCCGGACACAAGTGCGGTTCGGCCGCGGCCGCCGATGGATTCGTGCAGGAGGGTCTCGAGCCGCCCGATTTCGGCGTCGCGGCCGATGAGGACCGGACACAGGATTCGTCGATCAGCGGACGGTCGTGCGGCGACGGTCATAGGCACCTTCCTCGTGTGCGATTCTGTCACGCGATGTTCCTCCCGCAGGCGTCGCGCTCCCGGCTTCGCAAGAGGAGGTCACGAGAGCGCGACGCCGTTTTTGGCTAGTGCGGGCGCGGTCCGTTCCGCTGGAGCGCGTCGCCGGCGGCGTGCCCAAGCGCGATCCGAACGGCGGCACGAGCGTTGTTTTCAAGGAGCCCGCGGAGGCCGAGACAATCCGTCGATGGAAGGCGGGAGAGTTCAGAGAGATTGAGGGATTGCATGCACGGAGATGGCGTGCCGCATTGTCGGGTATGGACTTCGTGAGCAAGATCGCGTGGGCTCAACGCCTCGTTCCGTCGGATCAAAGAGTCGCGAACCTCGGTGACGCCAAGGCCTTCGCCGATTCGTTCGTGAGCAGAGCTGGCCGGGAGGTTCTGACTTTCGCCGGGCAGTTCCTCGAGATTGCAGACGAGCACTGGGGTGCAATCGAAGGGCGATACGCTGCGGCCGGTCGGGCCGAGCGGAGTGGGCCTGAGGCGACCTACGTCCAGTGCTTTGGTCCAGCGAGTGGGGTGCGGCGTGTTCATCGACGCGCCTTAGAATCGCGCGCATGGCCACCGCGATAGGCCCGCTCGTTCTCGCCGACATCTCCGGATACACGAAATTCATTTCCGCGACAGAGCTTGAGCACTCGGATGTCCTCGTGCGACGGATGCTGAGCACGATCGTCGCGAGCCTGAAGGGCCGCCTCGAGATGGCGCAGCTCGAGGGCGACGCCGTGTTCTTCGTCGGCGCGGGCGTCGCACCCGAGCTGATCGAGTGGCTCGAAGGGTCGTACCTCACCTTCCACCGACGGATGGGAACCTTCCTCGCGCGGCGGCAGTGTTCATGTGACGCCTGCGCACGGGCGCCCGAGCTGACGCTCAAGTTCATCGCCCACTACGGACGCTACTCGCGCCAGCGCATCGGTGAGACCGGCCAAGTGCACGGCGTCGATGTCATCGTGCCCCACCGCCTCGCGAAGAACTCCGTCCCCTCGCACGAGTACATCCTGGCGACGCGCGACCTTTTGGAGCGGCTTCCCGAGGCACAGCGGGCGGCCTTCACGCCGCACGCCGAGGACGCCGACGGATTCGGTCAGATCTCAGCCGGCTACCGCGACCTCGCATCGCTCCGCGATGGCCGACCGATGGCCATCGCTCGCGCCGAGGCCTAGTCTGGCTGAGCCTCCTTGCGGCTCCCGTGAGAGTCAACTCGCATCAAGAGTCGCCGTCGCACAGGGTGGTCCAGGCGGCTCCGGTGCAAATGTGAAGCGACCGTCGACGACGCACTTCGGGTGTCGTGTCTTCAGGGTCGGCCCGAACGTGAAGGCTGATTACGATGACGCTGATCTCAGACGCGGGTCGAAGGTTGATTCGCCGCGCGCTGAGACGCTCATGGTTACGAAAACCTTTGAGGAAATTGTCGAGGTCAGTCCCGAAAACCAAGCCAACAGGCGAAGGCGACAGCACGGTTTCGGCCCGCTTCCATTGTCACGTCATGCCTCCGCGAATAGAGTGCGCGCTGGGCGGGAGGGAAGAACGAATGACCACGACACAGGACGAACGCCGCGATGCGCTTGTTGGCCGTGCGATCCAATCCGTCCAAGGCGCGGCGGACCTCTTCGCGATGTACCTCGGTCGGCACCTCGGCTACTACCAGTCACTCTGGAAGGAAGGCGCGGCGACCTCGGCTGAGCTCGCCTCGCGTACCGGCACCAATGAGCGCTACACGCGCGAATGGCTTGAGCAGCAGACGGCCTCCAGCTTCTTGGATGTTGACGACGTTCGCAAGGCGCCCGACAAGCGACGCTTCACGCTCCCCGAGGGGCACGCAGCGGTGCTCGCGGACTCGGAAGATCTGAATTACGTCGCGCCGATCGCGGCCGCGATGGTCGCGGCGCTTCGGAAGAGTGACGAGCTGGCGAACGCATTCCGGTCCGGCGGAGGCGTCTCGTGGGCTCAGTTCGGATCGGAGATGCGCGAGGCGCAGGGCGCCCAGAACAAGCCGCTCTTCCTGAAGCAGCTGGCCCAGGACTTCATCCCCGCGATCCCCGATGTTCACGCGAGACTGATGGCCGACCCACCGGCACGTGTCGCCGACATCGCCTCTGGTTTCGGCTGGTCGAGCATCGGCCTGGCAAAGGGTTATCCGAAGGTCCGCGTCGACGGCTACGACCTCGACGCGCCGTCGGTCGAGGCGGCCAACGCGAATGCGCGCGAGCACGGAGTCGCGGACCGAGTGCGCTTCGTGGCGCAAGATGCGGGCGATCCGAAGCTCGCCGGCCAGTACGACCTCGTCACGATGTTCGAGGCGCTTCACGACATGTCGCGGCCGGTCGAGGTGCTGCGAACGGCGCGGAAACTGGCCGGCGATCGCGGGACCGTTCTTGTCATCGACGAGCGTACGGACGACGAGTTCGCCGCACCGGCGGGTGATCTGGATCGGCTCTTCTATGGCTTCAGCCTCCTGGTCTGCCTGCCGGACGGAATGTCCCACACGCCTTCGGCCGCCACAGGGACGGTGATGCGCCCGGCGACGCTGCGCGGCTACGCGCAGGAGGCGGGCTTCAAGGACATCGAGGCACTGACGATCGAGGCGGGATTCTTCCGCTTCTACCGTCTGATCGCTTAGCAGCTCAGCTGCCGGCAGCGAGGACCACATGACCTCGTCGTGAGCATTGGACTCGTGTTGTGTGTTCCGTCACGGGCGGACTCGCGGTCGCTCTGGTTCGTCGCGAGAGACGCGGATCGTTGGTCGGCTCGCCGACGGGATCGCCTTGAGAGGGGAGTGGTCGTTCCTCCGACCCTGACTCTGTAGGTCGTCTGACTCCGCTGACTTTCTCGAGTACTGAGTCGGGAGTTTGTTCGTAAACCCGTGGATTCTCTGCGGCGAAGACGCTCTCACGGGCGGCTACCTGTAGATCAGACGCCTTTCGCTCGATTGGGTTCGGTTGGTCATCTGACGCCCAAAGCTCGAGGAACATTGACGTAGCCTCCCGCAGATGGCGATGACGTCGCAGGTCAAACCACGAAACGACCGATTCGTGTACGAGCATGCAGCCCGAAGTAGTGAACTCCGAGCGATCCAGTCTCTATCGCCGGAAACGAGAGCCACCGAACGTCTGGCTTCCGGCGCCCTTGCGCCGACGTCTAGAAGCCACGGACTCCAAATTTGAGGATGGCCCGCCCACGTTTTTTCCCTATGCCATTGCTGAGCGCTCCTCACACCTCTTCCCATCTCAGGCTGATTGGGCGCTCGTCTGACTTCACAAATTCGGCGACAGCGCGTCGCGCCGCTTCGATCGAAACAAGATGCCGCGGCTCAATCTCAGTTTCCTCTCCGTCGTACTCGAAGGTCGTCAATCCACCCGCGACCTCATCGCCGACACTCGCGTAATAGGGCGGATCAGCATTCGCCTGGAATTCCACGACGGTCAACTCTCGCCCAAGCCTAAGCGAGATGTTCTTACCGCTCGGCGACACTACCACCGCTATGAAAGGACGAGCCGCTGCTTCCACGGTCAAGCGGTCGAGCACACGCTCGGCCTGCTCCGGGGACACGACCTCAGTCTTGGCTCCTCCCCTTTGAACCTGCCACAGAGGAGGAAGAGAACTCAATGCGGCACTCCAACATACGTGAAGTCAAAGCCACCCGGACCAAATCACGCGCAGGCGACTCCCTGGGGGAAGCATGCGCGGCAGCAGGTAGTCGCAGCCCCTAACGCCGCCACACGGAAGTTTGTTGATGTAAAGCGTCGCGTTCTCCAATCCTTCTTGTCGCATGATTGCGGCGGCGTGCCCCTCGACATGCGTCTTGTGATCAGGTTGAACCCTGACGTACCCCGTGGAATGCTCTGGGCATGGGTCCCGCGCGACCGCTGATCAGTTCGACCTGTCTTGCCCCGGTCTCGAGGATGCCGCGCACTTTGCCTCCGACGTAGACGGGGAGTCGGGCAAGGCCCTGGGCACCTTTGGCCGCAGCCGACGCCACGGGCCGCAAGATCTTCAGAGCAAGGCTCCCGACCCCAAATCCGACCAAGCCGGATCCACACCCCGAGACCGCGGTCGCGAACAGATCGGCGTGGCTCGGCGCTTGGTCCTTTCTGCCGCCCGCCATCAGAAACATGACGAATTCGGTCCCTTGTGCTCGCGACTCCTTAGCTTGAACTCGCGACATTCCAGCTCGCCGGGATGTCAACGTATGAGGGATCGAGATCTCGGACTGACGGACACCCAAGTAGCGTCAGCGTGCGGACGAGTTCTCCTCGCAGAATCTCAATGGCGCGCGCGACTCCCGGCTGACCCGCGGCGGCGACCCCGTACGCATAGGCGCGCCCGATGAGCACCGCGTCCGCGCCGAGACACAGCGCTTTTACGATGTCGCTGCCGCGGCGAATGCCGCCGTCCATGAGGATCTCGGTCTGCCCGCCGACCGTATGGACGACCTCCGGCAGCACGCGCAGTGTGGGCGCGACGCCATCGAGCTGCCGTCCCCCGTGGTTGGAAACGACGATCGCGTTCGCGCCCACCTCCACCGCGCGCTGTGCATCGGCGCCGGTGTGGACTCCCTTCACCACGATGGGACCGGCCCATTCCCTGCGGATCCACTCGAGGTCGGCCCACGACACGACGGATTGAGCGAGCGCGGTACCGACATCGGCGTAGCGCATCGGTCCGTCCGCGAGCATGACGTTCGGGAAGCTCATCAAGCCGCCGTCAGTAAGGAAATCGACCACCCAGCGCGGACGCGTCACGAACTGCGCTGCGAACGGCAGCATCTTGAGGGGCTGCTTCGTGAGAAGGGCCCGCGTGCCGTCGCGGATGTCTCGTTCGCGGTTTCCGGCGACGGGCGTATCGATGGTGACCACCAGCGCCGTGAACCCTGCCGCCTGGGCCCGCGCGATCGCCTTCTTCGCGACCTCGTGTCCTCCGACCAGGTAGAGCTGGTACCAGAGCGGTCCCCGCGATGCGGCGCGAACCTCCTCGACCGCGGAGCCCGAGAGCGTGGAGAGCGTGTACACCGTGCCTGCGTCGCCCGCGGCTTTCGCCGCGGCCGCCTCGCCGTGCGGGTAGAACATCCGCGTGCTGCCGATCGGTCCCAAGAGGAAGGGCAGGGCGAGCTGGGTGCCCAGGACGGTCGTGCGGAGATCGCAGCCGGTCATTGCGACTGCCGATCGCGGTCTCAGGAAGACCTCGTCGTACACGCGTGTGCTTCGATTGAGCGTGACTTCGTCGTCCGCGCCGCCATCGATGTAATCAAAGACCACGCGCGGAAGACGACGCCGTGCAAGCCGGCGCAGGTCGGCGATGTTGAGCACGTCGTGCGAATTGAGCCGGCTCATCACGGCATCGTAGGCGGCGGCACCTTGCGTCGTGACCTTGGTGCGTGCGTTCTGAGCGGCTGGGTACTGCGGACGATCGGCGCTACGAGCCTGGCGCTCGGAAGAGCAGAAGCTGCCCCGCCTCGCGCATGCGCGTGACGCCGGGGTGAGGGCTGGGCGCCATTTCGATCTCGTGCCCATGCGCCTGTATGTCCACGAGGAACGCTCCCGGGCCGAACACGGCCGAGGCGTCGATGATGCCGCTGGACTCCCACGACCCAGGCCGGAGGTCGGGCCTCGCCGACTGGTCAACCTGCGCGACCGGCACGAGTGGCCCGGCGGGGAGGGTGTACCTCCAGATCTTGGCGTACCCGATCGCGGAACCCTGGTTGTGGCTGCCGGGATCCTCCTGGATCAGCAGGCTGTTGGCGGTCGTCTCTATGTTGTCAGGCTGGTGCACCACGGCGGGGTTGCTGTAGCCACCTGCGTCAGCGTCGATCAGCACCGACAGGCTGAGCACGCGAAGCGGATCGATCGGGTCGAGTACGAGCTTGAAGATGCGGCCGTTCGGGTACGGCCCCAGCGTGCCGGATGGTCCGCGGCGCAACCGACCGGCGGCATCCGGGATCGCCCGTGGTTCGCCGGTGTCGGTGAAGTAGACGATGTTCGAATTCGTCCGGTCGTAGGCGATGTCCTCGACGCGGATGAACTGGAAGGCCCTCGCGACGTTGTGGCTCCAGTGCTCAAGGACCCACTGCGGACCGTCGGGAACACCACTCGGGGGCGTTGGATAGCCGAAGTCCACGGAGGTGACGTCGGTGCCATCGGCTCTCTTGCCGGTCGCTATGGAGCGCGGCACTTCGAGAAAGCGCCCGGAAACCGTCGTCGCCCCCGGAAAGTCCCCGTAGTCGTTCACGGCGGGGTTGTCCGACACGAAGGCGTAGAGCGTTCCTTGGTCGTTCCAGACTGCGGCGCCGCTCGGCGCGTTGTACAGGTAGAGCTGAGAAGCTGGCGCGTCGAAGGTGTCGTCGCCGGAGAGAACGACCGGGTGGCCGTAACCGGGCAGCCCGACGCTGTTCTCGTGATTGTGGCGTCCCATCCCGTAAATCGAGCGGTACGTCCCGCTCTTTACGTCGTAGGCCACCACGACCCCCGCCTGCTCGGCGGTCGGCTCGGTCAGCGCGACGCTCGGCGGGTGCCACGCGAGACCGCTGCGGAGCACGATGTCGCGGGCCTCCTCGTTCGTGAGGATGAGGTCGAGCTCGAACCCCTGGGCCTTGCCGACAAGGAAGTTCGAGCAGAAGCGCTGGTAGTTGGCCTCTGAGGGGATGACGTAGTCGCCCCGAAGGACGCCGGCGCTGCCCTGCCGGAGGCGCAGGCGGCTAAGCATGGAGTTGGTGAAGTCGCTGCGGGTAGCAGGGAACGGCACGAGCGACGTCTCGTGATTCACGTAGACGTCGACCGTCCCGCGGCCATGCGGGACGAATGAGATTCCGTCGGGAATCGCCTCGAAGGTGTAGTCCCTCACCGTGTCGCCGACCGAGATGATCGGCAGCACGCTGGAGCCCGGCGCGAGCGGGAGCAGCATCGCTGGCGTCGATGTGTGGAAGCCGGACGAATCGTCCGCCGTGGCTGGCAAAGACGCTGAGACCGAAAGGAGCGCGACGACAAGCGCGACGAATAGCCTCACAGGTCGATCCCCCAACTCCCCGATGTCGCGGGTGAATTCTATATATGCGCATCCCCACCCGAGCAGACCCCTCGCTGATCGTGAGCGGGGAGCGATCCCGGCCGGCCCGTACTCGTGTTGCGTCGGGCTAGGTAGCCGCCGCGCCCACGGCGAGGGGCAGCGTGAATGAGAACGTGCTGCCTCGACCCAGCCCTTCGCTCTGCGCCCAGATCCTTCCGCCGTGCGCCATGACGATCTCCTTGCAGATCGAGAGTCCGAGGCCCTGTCCCGCTACCGCATCGGCCGTCCCGCCGACGCGGTAGAAACGGTCGAAGACCCGAGCCAGATGGTCGGCCGGGATACCCATGCCGTGGTCGGTCACGCTGACTTTGCCGAGGGTTTCCGCGACCTCGACCGTCACGAGGATCGGCTCCCTGGTCGGCGAGTACTTCATCGCGTTGGAGATCAGGTTGTCGAGGAGCTGCGCGAATCGCGCCTCGCCGATCGCGACGCGCACCGGCTCGGCCGGCGCCTCGAGGTCGATCTTCGCGCCGCGAACGCGTGCGCGCGCGATCGCCTCGCGCGCCGCGCTAACGGCGTCCACTGGCGTTTCGCCGCCCGGCGTGCGCTGCTCGGCGCTCAGAAGGTCCGCCATGAGCCGCTCGAGCTGGGTGAGCTGTCCTTGCACGGCCTTCAGGTTTCGCGACATGAGCGTCGCGTAGCCGTGCACGGCGGTGAGAGGGTTGCGGAGCTCGTGCACCGCGGTGGCGAGCGCGTCTTCCTTCGCGCGCAGCGCACCTCCGAGGCTCTCGACGTCGCGGCCGAGCTCGTTCGCCGCGACCTGGAGCGCGTCGCGCTCGGACAGGATCGCGAGCCGGTCACGCGCCGCGTGGGCGAGCCGCTCAAGAAGCGCTAGCCGCGCAGTGAGGGTCTCCATCTGCCCGACCGTCGCGAGCACACGACCTTCGGAGAGCGTCACGAGGGCGACCGTGGTATCGGCGCCCAGGGCCTGCGCGCCGAGCGGCGCGGTGCTCGCGGCAACTATGGCGGGAAGGCGCCGATCGCGGGCGAGCTCCGCGAGCGCGCCGCCCGGAAGGTCGCCGACGACGACCGTCTCCTCGGACGGACGGATGATCGCCGCGCGACCGCCGACGACCCGTCCCGCCTCAAGAACGGTCGAGGCGAGAACCCCAGCCTGGGTGCGCTCGCCGTCGATCTCCGCGATGGCTCGCCCTGTCGCTTCGAGCGCGGCCAGGTCGGACTCCCGGCGTGTGCGTTCGAACGCGGCCGCAAGGAGCGACGCCGCGTCGCCGACCAGATCGTGGATGGCTCCCGTCGTCGTCGCGCGGTCCTGCTCGTTCACTGAGTCGAGCTCGACTCCGATCGTGAGCGGTGGGTCGGTCGAAATGGGGATGGAGAGTCCGCTCACGCTCGGGAGCACGCGCTCGAGCGGGGACGGAGTTCGGAGCGTTTGCAGGACGTCGGCGGAGACGACCATCTCGGCTGGCGGCGCGGCGCCGGCGGTGACGGTCGTGCGCAGCCGCTGATCGGATGCAATCGCCCAGACCCACGCTCCGCGGACGCTTTGCAGGCGGGCGAGCTCGGGAATGAGGGCGCGAAGCACCTCCTCGGGCTCGCGCTGGCGGGTCAGGCCGCTGAGCGCGCGCGCGTGAATCCGAGACCAAAGCGTGTCCACGTCCTCGCGCCCGAGTGCCCACACGATCTCGGCGATGACGAGGCCGATCGCGATGAGGGCCTGCACCGGCCAGAGGTCGACGGCGTGGGCCTGCTCGCCGCGCAGAACGAGCGCGGAGTCGTAGCCGACGACGGCCAGGGCTGTCGCGGCGATCGCCCCGACGGGACCAGACCGGAGCGCAGCCACCCCGATGGCGAAGGCGTAGAGGATCCATGGACCGAGCTCGAGCGGAAGCGCGGACACGAGCCCAGTGACGGCAGCGAGGTCGAGGACGGGCACGACGAGGGGAACTCTCTGAAGCGGGGGGTAGTACCGGACGCTCACGGCGGCCGCGAGATACAGCACCAGGACGAGCGCGGCGAGGGAGGTCGCGCCGACGCCGGCGAGAAGCACGAGGGTCGCGCCAAGGGCAATGGCCGCGAGGCGGATGAGTAGGTGGGCACGCTCGCGCGCTTCGACTGCTGCCGCCGTCCGCCCCACTGCGACCTTCTAACGCGCCCGAGGCGACTTGCGATGCGGGCTAGCTAATAGCTCGCCACCAGGATGCGACTGGGGTCGTTGTCGAGCTCTATGACATGCCCGACACGCAGCTGCGGGGCGTCCAGCACCGCGATCGCGTGGGAGAGCCCCGCGAGCGCGACGTAGACCTGGTCGCCGTTCGGCGAAACGGCGAGATCGGCGACCGATCCTAGGAACGCTGCGGACGCGATCAACGATCCGTCGCGGATCCGCAGCGACTGCATTCCATTTCCCGATCCCACGTACAGGATGTCCTCGCGCGGCGAGATCGCGATCGACGTCGCCTCGACGTCTATCCGGATCCGGTCGACCACCGCGTACTGCTCGGTGTCTACGACGTCGATCACGCGCTGCCCGGCGATCGCCACGTAGATCCGGGTCCCTGAACCTGCCATGACCATCGCGCTGGGCACTCCGTCGAGGGGGATGGTGTAGGGGGTCCGTCCGCCGAGGTTCAGATACAGAAGGTCGATGCCGCGCGGTGTCGCGACGAAGATGTGACTGTGCTTGTAGCTCGGAGCGACGGCGCTCGGCGTCCCGCGATAGGTGAAGAACTGGGTGCGCCCAGTGGCCAGATCGCGCTGCTCGGCGCCGAGCGGCCCGACGACCAGCACAGAATGGCCGTCGCGGTTCGCGGCGACGATGCCGTCCACCGCGTATGAGGACTGATCGCCGATCTGGCCGGTGACGACATCGCGGGCAGTGACCGTCTTTCCCGAGGCCGTGTAAAAGGTTCGCTCGTCGGTGCCGAGCGCGATCTGCGACACGTTCGGCACGCGCAGCGTCGCGCGATCGTCCGTCGGCCGGGCGCTGTAGGCGGCTCCGCCGGCGAGCGCGAGCACCGTCACCGCTCGGACGGGACGCGGGGCGGCAGGGTCGTAGTGGTCGATCGTCGAGCGGCGCTTCTTGGTCCACCCGTCCTTGTCGACAAAGGGATACGGGTCGAGGTTGCCGCCCGCGCCGAGGATGGCGTAGGGCGTGTCGCCGATGAGGTCGTTGTCGCCGTCCCTGCCTTTGTAGTCGGCCCACCAGTTGCCCTCTTTGGTCGCTTTGTCGTACCAGACATTGCTCTCGGTGTTGTCCGCGGCCGGCGGGCTGTTGCCCACGATGTTGTTGTGGAAGATCGCGTTATCGCGCGCCTCGCTGAACCAGATGCCCCAGTTCACGTTCGTGTCGATGGTGTTCTCGAGAATCCGGTTCCCGGTGCTCGCATACATGTATAGGCCGTATCCGCCCGGGCTGTTGTAGGTCTGCCGGGCGAGCAGGTTGCCCTGCAGGACCGAGTCGTGCGAGTTCTGGAGGTGGAGCCCGTAGATGTTGAACTGCACGTCCGAGCCTTTGACCGTGATCCTCTTCGAGGCGTGGATGTAGAAGCCATAGCGGTTGCGCTGTGTCGTCACGTTCTCGATCGTGCTCGACTCCATATCCACGAAGTAGACCCCTGTCGAGAACGCGATGGTCTTCCCGTTGCGGATCGTCACGCCGGTATGCCCGCCGGTCCTGATCCCGACGCTGTCGAGCTGGGGGAGTGGCCACGTCTGCGGCCCCATCCCGGGACCGGTGAGGGTGTGCCCGCCGAGGTCGACGGTGATGTTGTCGGAGACGACGACCATGCCGTCGCCCCTGCAGGTCATGTCGTTCGCGAGGGTGAAGCTCTGGCTCACGCGCATCGCGCACGTCCCCTCACGGCTCGGATGGTTCAGAGTCGGAGACGACGCCGGACTGGCCGTCGGACTGGCTGCGGCGATGGTGCTCGACCCCGCGCTCGGCGAGGGTCGCGGTCCGGGCGCCTGAGCAGCCTGGCAAGCGACCGCGGCGCCTAGAGCGAGCACGCCGAGTCGCGCGACGAGCCGCCGCATCTCGCAAGCCTATACAGCGTCCTACCCGGTGTGGTTCCCGCAGACTTCGTGCGTGCGCGAGGAAGTGCGGCGCATCGACGGGCGGCTCGAGGCGACGCTGCGGGTCCCTGACGTGCCGCCCACTGCGGTCGTGGTCATCGCGCACGCTCTGCCGACGCACGGCGGCACGATGCGGACGCCGATCATGGCGGCGATCGCGCGCGCCTGCGCGGAGCGCGGCTGGTACGCGCTGCGGTTCAACTTCCGGGGTGTGGGCGGGAGCGCGGGCGAATGGAGTGGTGGGCGACACGAGACCGACGATGTCGCCGCTGCCGTCGATCACGCGCGCACGATCGCGCCGGGCCTTCCGCTCGGTCTTGTGGGCTACAGCTTCGGCGCGTTCCAGGTCCTCGCGTACCTCGAGCGCGGTGGCCGTGCCGACGCCTTCGCCCTCGTCGGCGTCGGCACGAAGGACGTGGCCTTCGCACCTCGCGCCCTTCCGACGATCCCCGACGGCGCTTTCATGGTCGCTGCGGAGAACGACCAATTCGGAACGGCCGACGAGCTCCGCGCGGCGGTCCCGCACGCGCGCATCGCGACGGTGCATGGCGTCGACCACTTCTTCGTCGGCAAACGAGACGAGGTCGGCGCTCTCGTCGCGGAGGAGCTCGCGCGGGTGCTGCCTGTACCATCGCATCTCCCATGAGCGCTCAGGCCACTGCTGTAGGGCATCCCTCGGCTTCCGCGAGGATGACTCGGAAGCGCATCCTCACGGGCGATCGCCCGACGGGAAAGCTGCATCTCGGCCACTATGTCGGCACGCTCGCCAATCGTGTGAAGCTCCAGCGCGAGTACGAGACCTTCCTGCTCGTCGCCGATTACCACATGCTGACGACCCGCCTCGACAACCTCGACGAGATCGGCGAGAACATCCGCGACGACGTCCTCGACAACCTCGCGGTCGGGGTCGATCCGGACGCGGTGACCATTTATCTGCAGTCGCTCGTCCCCGAGGTGACCGAGCTGCACCTGTACTTCAGCATGCTCGTGACCGTGCCACGAGCGCAGCGCATCCCGACGCTGAAGGACCAGATGCGCGACCACAACATCTCGCAGCCGAGCTACGGGCTCCTGGGCTACCCAATCCTCCAGGCGGCGGACATCCTCTGCGTGAAGGGAAACCTCGTTCCGGTCGGGCGCGACAACGAGTCGCACGTCGAGATGACACGCGAGATTGCGCGCCGCTTCAACGAGCTCTTCGCCCCGGTCTTCCCAATCCCGGAGTCGCTCATCCCCGAAGAAGGTCTTCTGCCTGGCATCGACGGCAAGGAGAAGATGGGGAAAAGCCTCGGGAACGCGATCAACCTCTCCGACGACACCGAGGCCGTCCGCGAGAAGGTCAAGCGCATGTACACCGACCCGAATCGGATCCGCCCGACGGATCCGGGACGCGTCGAGGGGAACCCGGTCTTCGTCTACCACGACCGCTTCAACCCCGATCTCGCGGAGGTGAACGACCTGAAGGAGCGCTACAGGGCGGGCAAGGTCGGCGACGTCGAGGTGAAGGAGAAGCTCTTCGTCGCCATCGAGAAGTTTCTCGCACCGATCCGTGCGCGGCGCGCGCGTTTTTCCGCAGACCCCAAGATCGTCGATCGCATCCTCGAGGAGGGGAGCGCGCGCGCACGCGAGGAAGCCCGCAAGACCCTGCACGAGGTGCGATCGGCGATGCACCTCGATTACTTCGGCCTCTAGCGGAGTCGATGCCCAGGCTCTACGTCCTGGTCCTCTCCGGCGGGGCCGGAACGCGGCTCTGGCCACTCTCGCGCCGCGACCGACCAAAGCAGTTCCTCCAGGTGATCGGCGAGCGAAGCCTCCTGCAGGACACGGTGGATCGCGTCTCGGAGTTCGTGCCCAGCGAACGCATCTTCATCGTCGCGCCTCCGGAACACCGCGCTCTCATCCACGAGCAGCTGCCCGACCTCCCGGTCGACCACCTCGTGATCGAGCCGTACCCGCGCGGCAATGCCGCGGCGATCGGGCTCGCGATGGCGGCGCTCGCGGCGTTCGACCCGGACGCTGTCGTCGCGGTCCTTCCCTCGGACCACGTCGTCGCCAATCGCGGGCAGTTCCGCAAGGTGCTGATCGCCGCCACGGCGGCGGCCGATCGTGGGCACCTCGTGACGCTCGGGATCACGCCCGAGCGCGCGGACACGGGATTCGGCTACATCGAGGCGGGGGACAAGCTCGATATCGAGGGACCCATCGAGGTACGCGCGGTCAAGCGCTTCGTCGAGAAGCCCAAGCGTGACGCCGCCGAGCGCATGGTTGCGGCGGGCGGCCACTACTGGAACGCGGGCATGTTCGTCTGGCGTGTGGAGGAGATTCTCCGCGCGTACGAGAAGCACCTCCCGAGAACGGCGGCTGCAATCACCGCGCTACGTGACGCGATCGGCTCGCAGCGTTACGAGTCCGTGCTTGCCGAGGTCTGGGAGGAGACGGATCGCACGACGGTCGACTACGGCATCGCCGAGAAGGCCGAGAACGTCGCGGTCGTTCCGGCCGACATCGGCTGGCAGGACGTCGGCTCGTGGGCTCGGCTGGCCACGATCGTGTCGCAGGCGGACAATTGGGCATCCGGCGACCTTGTCGCCGAGGGGTCCAGCGACAATTACATCTGGTCACCCGGGAAGACGGTTGCGTTGATAGGAGTCGAGGGACTCGTCGTAGTGGACACCCCGGACGCCCTCCTAATAACCACCAAGGAGCAGTCCGAGCAGGTCAAGACGATCGTCGACCGCCTCAAACGGGAAGATCGGGAGGACCTCCTCTAGGGCGCGGGACGCGCCGACACCGCCCTGGGCCCCTGTGCGTTCGGACGCGCCTGGGGGCCCCTGCCCCCCGGAGCCGGCCGAGGCGTCCAAGGCGGGGGGCCCCGGCGCGAACAGAGGGCTTCGGGTGCCGGGGGTAGGCCGGATGCCGGGCCATTCCCAGGGTCCACGAGTCTGCCTGAGGCGGTCGGCGACGCTTGTCTGCCTGCTCCTTGGTGGACGCCGCCGTTAGAGTGGATAGAGGGAGGGCGCCCGAGAGGGGCGCTCTTTTTGTGAGGCGAAAGGAAACAAGTTGGCCGTAGCGGCGAGAAACCTGGTCGTGGTGGAGAGCCCGACGAAGGCACGAACTCTAGAACGGATGCTCGGTCCGGACTACAAGGTCGAGGCCTCGTTCGGTCATATCCGCGACCTCCCGAAGTCAAAGATGGGCGTGAACCTCAAGACGTTCGTCCCGGAGTACATCGTCCCGGACGACTCGGAGAAGCACGCCCGGACGCTCCGGCGCGAGGCCAAGGCGGCCGACCACGTCTGGCTCGCGACCGACCTCGACCGCGAAGGCGAGGCGATCGCATGGCATCTGGCCGACATCATCAAAGTTCCCAGGGCCAAGCTCCGCCGCGTCACCTTCCACGAGATAACTCCCGCCGCGATCGCCGAGGCGTTCAAGCACCCTCGCGACATCGACCAGGACCTGGTCAATGCCCAGCAGGCCCGACGCGTGGTGGACCGCCTCGTCGGCTACACGATGTCGCCGCTCCTATGGAAGAAGATCCGATACGGGCTCTCCGCCGGCCGCGTCCAGTCGGTCGCGCTCCGGCTCATCGTCGACCGCGAGCGCGAGATCCAGGCGTTCACGCCGCAGGAATACTGGACGCTCGAGGCCGCGCTCGCGAACCTCGCGGGCGAGACCTTCGCCGCCGAGGTCATCCAGCAGAAGGGCCACAAGCTCGAGATCCACGATGGCGCGACGGCCGACAAGCACCGAGCGGCGCTCGCCGACGCCCACTATGCGGTCAAGAGTGTCGAGAAGAAGGAGAGCGGCCGCAACGCGGCGCCGTCCTTCACCACCTCGACGCTGCAGCAGGAGGCGTCGCGCAAGCTCGGCTACTCGGTGAAGCGGACGATGGTCCTCGCCCAGCAGCTCTACGAAGGCATCGCGGTAGGCGACGCCGCGCCGGTCGGTCTCATCACCTATATGCGTACCGACTCGCTCCACGTCGCCGAAGGGGCGCTCCATCAGGCGCGCGACGTCATCACGAAGGAATTCGGCGCGCCGTACGCGCTCGAGAAGCCGCGCCACTACAAGACGCGGTCGAAGGGCGCGCAGGAAGCACACGAGGCGATCCGGCCGACGGACCTCTCGCGGACGCCCGACCGCGTCAAGCGCTATCTCAAGCCCGACCAGCTCAAGCTCTACACGATCATCTGGCAGCGGACGATCGCGTCACAGATGGCGCCCGCGCGGTTCGAGAACACGCGTCTCGATATCGAGGCGGGTCAGTACCTCCTGCGTGCGAACGGACGCCGCGTCCTCTTCGACGGGTTCCTCCGGGTCTACTTCGAGTCGAGCGACGAGCCGGAGAAGGAGATCGCGCCGCTCCCCGAGGTGCAGCCGGGCGAGGCGCTGAAGCTGCTCGGACTCGACGCGTCGCAGCACTTCACCCAGCCGCCGTCCCGCTTCACCGAGGCGTCCCTCGTGAAGATCCTCGAGGAGTTTGGGATCGGCCGCCCGTCGACCTACGCGCCGACGATCTCGACCCTCGTCGATCGCAAGTACGTGCGCAAGGAAGGCCGCGCGCTCATGCCCGAGGACGTGGGCTTCGTCGTCACCGATTTCCTGCGCGAGCACTTCCCAGAGATCGTCGACACCGGCTTCACCGTCCGGATGGAGGAGGACCTCGACCGTATTGCCGCGGGCGAGGTCGAGTGGGTCCCGGTCGTCCGCGACTTCTTTACGCCGTTCAGCAAGCTCGTCGAGGAAAAGACAAAGTCGGTGAAGAAGTCGGACGTGACGGAAGAGGCGACGGATCGGATCTGCCCGAAGTGCGGTCGTCCGGTCATCATCAAGCTCGGGCGCTTCGGCCGGTTCTACTCGTGCACCGGCTTCAAGAAAGGGAAGAAGGGCGAGCCCATGCCGCCCGGCGCGTGCGATTACTCCGAGCCGCTCGAGGGACAGCAGGAGCCGCAGCTCGAGCTTCTGGAAGGCGAGATGTGCGCCGAGTGCTGCTAGCAGCTCGAGTAGCGCCGCGGCCGTTTCGGGCCGTTAGTCGGCTGCACCGGCTACCCGGACTGCAAGTACATCAAGAAGACGCAGCAGAAGACCGGCGTCATGTGCCCCGATTGCGGAAAGGGCGAGCTCGTCCGTCGCCGCGGCAGGGGCCGCTCCATGTTCTACGGCTGCGAGCGCTACCCCGAGTGCACCTTCACGGCGCGCGAGCTACCGGGCGGCGCCGCGACCCCAGGCAAAGACGCCGCATAGGCTTTGCCCTTAATGAGGGCACGGCCGGCAACTGCGGACGAGACGCGCGACTGGGACCGGCTGATGCACGACACGGCGCGTCCGCATCTTCTTCAATCCATCGGCTGGGCCGAACTCAAGGCCGCGACCGGGTGGCGCGCGGAGCGCTACGTCCTTGAAGAGGGAGACGCGCGCGTCGGCTGCGTGCAGGTGCTCCGCAAACGTCTCGTAGGTGGACTCGACGTGGCGTACGCCCCAAGAGGGCCGCTGATCGACGAGCAAAAGCTCCCCGACGCGATCGCCGCGCTGCGCGACCAGCTCCGTCGGGGGCTGGGGGGCGGAGCCCCCCAATTCGTCGTGAGTCTCCTCTGCGATCCCGAAGCCGCCGATAGCGAGGCGCTGGCGAGGGCGCTCGAGGCGCAGAGCGTCCGCCGCTCGCCGGTGTACGTGCAGCCGCGCCGAACCCTGCTCATGGATCTCACGCAGGACGCCGATACCTTGCTCGGCGCGATGCGGAAGAAAACGCGGCAGTACATCCACAAGGCCGAGCGCGAAGGCGTCGTGACCGAGAAGACGACGGACCTGGCGCGTTTTCACCGCGTGCTGCGCACGGTGGCCGAGCGGGACCACTTCGGGATCCACTCCCTCGAATACTTCGCCTCGCTCATCGAGGCGTTCGGCGACGCGCTGCACATCCGGATGGCGCGCGTCGACGGCGAGGATGTCGGTGCGCTGCTCGTGATCCGCATCGGCGATCGCGCGTGGGAGCTCTTCGGTGGGTGGAGCGGCGCGCACAGCGAGAAGCGTCCGTTTTATCTGCTCAAGTGGCACTCGCTGATGCAAATGAAGGAGCTCGGCGTTCGGCGCTACGACATGTGGGGGCTCGCCGAAGGCGAGGAGCTCGCGGGTGTCGAGAACTTCAAACTTGGATTCGGGGGCGAGATCGCGACGTGGATCGGCGCGCTCGAGACGCCGGTCACCGCGTTTCTCTTTCCGCTCTGGAGGTTCGGCGTACGCAGGCGACTCGCCGCCGCGAGCGCGTGACCGAGGCAGGGATAGGCGCCCCTGATGGGGCAGGGGCCCCACCGGGCTGGGACGAGGCCGCGGTCCGCTCGCCCGGCGGTCATGTTCTGCAGTCAGCGGCCTGGGCGAAGATCCGCGAGGCGCAGGGCTGGCGTGCCGAGTTTCACCAGCTCGGGGCTCCCCTGCCGGTCGCGCTGATCCTGTGGCGTTCGCTTCCCATGGGGCAGTGCCTTGCCTATGTCCCCCGCGGGCCCATCGTGGGCGAGCAGTCTCAGCTCGACGCTGTCCTGGCAAACCTGGCTTGGCTCGCTCGAGAGCGGCGCGCGATCTTTCTAAAGGTCGATCCGGAGATCGACGCCGACCGTGGGACGGCACAGCTTCGCGCTGCCGGGTTTCGACGGGCGCCGGACATCCAGCCGGTGATCGCGACGCTCGAGCTCGATCTGGGGCCGGATGAGGATGCGCTCTTCGCCGCACTCGAAAAGGACACGCGCTGGAGCGTGCGTCAGGCGGAGAAGCGGGGCGTGAGCGTCCGCGAGGCACGCGGCGACGAGGACCTTCGCGCGCTCTATGACCTCTATGCCGAGACCGGGCAGCGTGCGGGCTTCATCACGCGCACGTGGGACTACTACCGCCGTATGTGGGGGACGCTCGTCGCCGACGGGCATGCCAAGGTCCGCTTAGCCGAAAAAGACGGGACGCCGGTCGCCGGCGCGCTCACCTGGCGTTGCGGCGAACGCGACGTGTATCAGAGCGCGGCAACGAACGACGCCGGCCGCTCGGCCTACGCGGCGTACGCACTCCTGTGGCGGTGCATCATCGAAGCACGCAAGGGGGGCGCGCGCCGATTCGACTTCGGCGGCATTCCCGCGGATGTCGCGCGAAAGGACGACCCCATGTACGGCCCGTACCTCTTCAAGAAGGGATTCGGCGGAGCGACGCGACGGTTCGCCGGCGCGCACGATGCCGTACCCAACGAGCTGGCCTACCGTGCCTTTGGCGTTGCCGAGCCCATGTACACCGCCGCGCTTCGTCTGCTGGGCCGGGTTCGCTCTTGAAGCTCGGCGCGCTCCTCGAGGCGACGAAGATCGCGGTGCCCGACGGCGCCGCCGCGCTGGACATCCGCCAGATCGCGTACGACTCGCGCCAGGCGAAGGAGGGCGCGCTCTTCGTCGCCGTCCCGGGCTTCCACCGCGACGGGCGCGCCTTCGCCAAGGACGCGATCGAACGCGGCGCCGTCGCTGTGGTCGCGGAGCATCCGGTCGACGTTCGCGTCCCGGTCGCGGTCGTGCCGGACGCTCGCTCCGCGCTCGCCGATATCGCGGCGGAGTTCTTCGATCACCCGACCCGCAAGCTGAAGCTCGCGGCCGTCACCGGCACCGATGGAAAGACCACGACGGTCCATCTGGTCTCCGACGTTCTCGAGGCGTCTGGCGCGAAGACCGGCTTCGCGACGACGGTCGATTTCAAGGTCGCGGACCACGAATGGAAGAACGAGACCCGTCAGAGCACGCAGGAGGCGGTCGAGGTGCAGGAGTTCTTCGCCGAGCTCCTCGTCGCAGGCGGGACCTGGGGCGTGCTCGAGGCGACGAGCCACGCGCTCTCCCTGCGCAAGTTGCGCGGTACGGAGGTCGACATCGCGGTCTTCACGAATCTCTCTCCGGAACACCTCGATTTCCACGGCTCGCTCCAGAAGTACCTGGAGGCGAAGGGCGAGCTCTTCGCGATGCTGGCGAGCTCGACCGACAAGGGCGTTCCAAAGACCGCCGTGCTGAACGGCGACGACAGCCATTGGCGGTATCTCGCCGACCGCGCTGAAGGGGCGAAGGTCGTCACGTACGGAATCGAGGCGCTCTGCGATGTGCAGGGGGCGATCCAGTCGTCCGACGCGGCGGGATCGCGCGTGCGGATTACAGCGTCGGGGCAGTCGGTCGAGCTGACACTTCCGCTCGTTGGGAGATTCAATGTCCACAACGCGCTCGCGGCCGCGGCTACCGGTCTCGCCGCGGGCGTCACGTTGCAGCACGCGCGTGACGCATTGTCGCGGGCGCGTGCGGTGCGGGGGCGGATGGAGCGCGTCGAGTGCGGGCAACCGTTCAGCGTGATCGTCGACTACGCGCACACCCCTGAGTCGCTGGACAAGGTCCTCGGCCTGCTCCGCCCGTTAACGAAGGGGAAGCTCATCGCGGTCTTCGGGAGCGCGGGCGAGCGCGATCGCGCGAAACGGCCCGCCCTCGCCGAGATCGCGGCCAAGTACACGGACCTCTTCGTGATCACGCAGGAGGACCCGCGCCTCGAGGAGCCGGCGGAGATACTCGCGGATATCGAGAGGGGCGCGATCGGTGCGGGCAAGCAGAGAGGAACCGACTACCTCGTGATCGACGACCGCCGGGAGGCGGTGAGCGAAGCGATCCGCCGCGCGGCACCGGACGACACGGTCGTCCTCGCCGGGAAAGGCCACGAGGACTCGATCATCGTTGGCGAGGAGAAGCGTCCGTACGACGAGGCCACGGCGGCACGCGACGCACTCAAAGGGCTGGGTTTCGGGACATGACCAGGCTCCGTCGCCCGTCCGGCGCCGCGACGGCAGCCCAGACGCACGCGTACGCGATGCGGCCGGAGGTCCTCGCGGCGCAGCTCCGCGCTGAGATGGCGACCATGCCGGCGACGCCGCACGGCCGGCCCGCGCTCATCGTGGTGATGGGCCTCCCCGGCGTCGGCAAGTCGCACTGCGCGCGACTCCTCTGCAGCCGGCTCGGCGCGGCGCACGTCGCGAGCGATGAGCTGCGGAGCCGCCTCTTCATCGCGGCGTCCTACGCGGATGAGGAGAACCGCGCCGTCTTCGCGGCCGTAACCGCACTCGTCGGCACGCTGCTCGCCGAAGGACATCGTGTCGTGGTGGATGCCACGAACCTCATCGCGAGGAATCGGGCGGGGACGGTCGACGCGGCGAGACGCAGGGGTGTACCGGTGACGTACGTGCGGATCACCGGATCGGACCAGGACGCGCGCGCGCGCCTCGAGTCCCGTCGCGCTGGTCGCGCCGCCGGAGACCACTCGGAGGCGGACGAATCGATCTACGAGCGCATGCGCGCGCAGCCGTTCGAGGCTCCGGGGGAGGGATTCCTCGAGCTTGTGAACGGCCCAGATCTCGCCGAGGAGGTCGATCGGATCGTAGCGGCGGTCGAGGCGGCGTCGTGATCGGGCGCTCGCGCGAGCTCGTCTTCGCCGGCGTCGCCGCCGTTCTTGTCGTGCTCTACCTCGGACTTGGCATGCGGATCGGTCCCGCATTCGTCCCGCCGTCGAGCCCGACGCCCACGCCGCCGAAGCCGGTGTCGCTGGTTCCGCTCCCCAGCGGGCCGACGGTGACCGGGACGATCGTGTTCGCGCTTCGCGGCGACGTATACGTCCTCTCCGGTAAGGGGTACATCCCGCTCACCTCTGACGGCCGCTCGCATCAACCAAGCATCTCGACCGACGGCCGGACGGTCCTTTTCGCGCGGATCGAGGAGATCGACGGAAAGCGGAACGTCGACGGGCAGGTCGTCCCAGCACGTCTGCGTTTCTCGAATATCGTCTCCCGGAGCCCGAGCGGCGGTACGGAGACGGTCCTGGTGAACGGGCTCGTTCAGGCCGCCACCGGCTTTCATGCGGTGACCTGGTTCGACAACCCGGCCGTGTCGCCGGACGGGAAACGGATCGCGGTCGTCGCCGACAATGGCGATGGGTACTCGGACCTGGAGCTCTATGACGCCGAGACCGGAAAGCGGATCGTCCGCCTCTCCCAAGGGTCGAACCTCGCTGATCCGTCGTGGTCGCCCGATGGAAAGACGATCGCGGTCACCTCCTACACCGTCGGCACACCGCGGGTCCTGCTCGTGCCCGCTGACGGCCGCACCTCGAATCCTCTGACGACGCCGGATGGCGAGGCCTACCGTCCCTCGTACTCGCCCGATGGCGCATGGCTCGTGTACACGCTTCGCCATGACGGAAGGAACGATCTGCGCGCGAGACAGATGAGTGGAACGTTGGGCCCGGCACCCAGGGACATCGCGCTGACGAACGATGGCCTGAGCTGGAACCCGGTGTTCTCCCCGGATGGGAGACAGCTGGCGTTCCTCCGAGAGAAGGACGGCGTCATCGATCTCTATTCGATGGACCTCGGGGATGCGCTCACCGGAGGCGCGACGAAGCCTGCCGTCAAGCTCACCCGCGGCGAGGGCATCGACGGCGCCAGCCGTCCGGCCTGGGGGAGCTAGCCTTGGCTGCGTTGGCATTCCTCGCAAAGCTCAGCGCGGCGCAACGCGCGCACGACAGCGTCATTTGTGTCGGCCTCGATCCCGAACCCGCGTCGATCCCCGAGTCGCTCGGCCGCGGACCGCAAGCGGCCGTCCGTTTCCTTCGCCGCATCGTCCGCGCGACGTCTTCGCACGTATGTGCCTACAAGCCCAATCTCGCGTTCTACGAGCGCTATGGGAGCGCCGCGATGGACGTCCTCGCGCTTACGTTGCAGGCGATCCCGGCGGATATACCGGTGATCCTCGACGCCAAGCGCGGCGATGTTCCGAACACATCCGCGGCGTACGCCGACGCGCTCTTCGACTCGTTCCACGCCGATGCGGCGACCGTCGCCCCATACGTGGGCCTCGATTCGATCGAGCCGTTCACGACCGGCGACCGTTACGCCCTCGTGCTCGCGCGGACGAGCAATCCCGGCGCGGGCGACTTCCAGGATCTCGAAGTCGCTGGCCGTCCCTTGTACGAGCGCGTCGTTGAGCGCTGCGTCGAGCGCTTTCCGGCGGACCGGTGCGGGTTCGTTGTCGGCGCGACTTACCCTGACGAGGCGCGACGCCTCCGCGCTCTCGCGCCAGACCGCCTCTTCCTCATGCCCGGCATCGGTTCGCAGGGCGGTGACATCGGCCTCGCGCTCCGCGCGGGAATTGACGCGAACGGCGGCGGGGTCCTCCTCTCGGCGTCGCGATCGGTCCTGTACGCGAGCCGGAGCGACGACTTCGAGAAGGCCGCGGGAGAGGCGGCGCGAACGCTGCGCGATTCCGCGAACGCCGCGCGCGCCGCGGCGACGGCGCGGGGCCGCTGATGTTCGGCATCGGACCCGAAGAGCTCGTCCTTCTCCTGGTCATCGCGTTGATCGTCCTCGGGCCTGAGCGCATGCCAAGGATGGCGCGGGACATTGGCCGGGTTGTCGGTGACCTGCGCAAGACGTCGGACCAGCTTCGCGAGGAGTTCCTCAATTCGGACAAGCTCCTGGACAAGGCGGCGGATGCCGCGGCGGCCGTACCGTCGATCCCCGCCACCGCACGAACGAACGAGGCTGCCGCCCCGGTCGAAGGCGAAACAGCGTTCGATCGGGAGATGCGCGAGGCGCGCGAGCGGCTGAAAGCCCAGCGCGACGCGTGATGAACCCCTAGAATTTCATCTGTTGAACCGCGCGTTCCCCTGGCTTGTCTTTGCTGTCTTCGTGCTGTCGGTCTTCATCGACATCCCGAAGCACCAGTTCTCGTTCCCGTTCCCGCCGAGCTGCCCGGGCGTCTGCCTGAACCTCGGCCCGATCCAGGTGAACCAGGAGATCAAGACCCACCTCGGCCTCGATCTGCAGGGCGGCACACAGCTCATTCTCCAGATGAAGGTCGAGGAAATCCCCGCCGGCCAGAGCGTCGCCGACTACAACGATCGCGCCCGGCGAGTCATCGATCGACGCATCAACGGCCTCGGCGTGTCGGAGCCCGTCATCCAGGCCGTCGGCGAGGACAAGATCCTCCTGCAGCTGCCAGGCATCGACAACATCCAGCAGGCCAACGACATCGCCACGCAGCAGGCCAAGCTCGAGATCAAGACACCCGACAAGGACAATCCTGGCCAGTACAAGTCGCTCACGCCGCCGCTCACGGGCGAGAACCTGAAGCCCACCCAGGTCGGCTTCGACAATGCCAACCGGCCCGTCGTGCTCTTCGAGTTCACCGGCGCCGACGCGGACCGCTGGGTGCAGATCTCCAAGGACTTCCTCCGACAGCAGGTGCAGATCACGCTCGACGGCCAGGAGATATCGGCGCCGGTCATCGAGGTCGTCTTCGCGAGCGGCTCGGGGCAGATCTCAGGCAGATTCACGGTTGAGGAGGCCAAGCAGCTCTCGAACCTGATCAACTCAGGTGCGCTGCCTGTGTCGCTCACGGTCATCCAGTCGTCGCGCGTCGAGGCGACCCTCGGCCGCGAGTCCGTGGATCGGAGCCTCATCGCGGGCGCGATGGGCCTGCTGCTCGTCGCGTTCTTCATGGTCGCGTACTACCGCGTGCCCGGCGTGCTCGCCGTGATGGCTCTGATCTACTACACCGCGCTCGTGTACGCGATCTTCAGGCTCATTCCGGTCACGCTGACACTCGCCGGCATCGCCGGCTTCATTCTCTCGATCGGTATGGCCGTCGACGCGAACGTGCTGACGTTCGAGCGCCTCAAGGAAGAGCTGCGCACCGGCAAGTCGCTCCGGGTCGCGGTCGAGGAGGGACGCAAGCGCGCGTTCCCATCGATCTTCTACTCGAACCTCGCCACGGTGCTGACCGCGGCGATCCTCTTCTACTTCGGCACCGGCACGGTGAAGGGCTTTGCGCTCGCACTCGGAATCGGTGTGGCGGTGAGCTTCTTCACCGCGGTCGTTGTGACGCAGATGCTGCTGCACGGGGCCATCGAGTTCTCCTCGCTCCGCCGCCGGTGGCTGTACGGGGTCGAGGAGCGCGCGATCGAAACGCCGGAGCGCCACGCTCCGCGCCCGGCACCGGCGCTCTAGAAATGCTCTTCCACTTCGTCGAGCGCAAATGGTGGTACTTCCTCCTGTCCGCTCTCCTCATCGTGCCCGGCGCCTTCTTCCTCGCCATCGGCGGGCTCAAGCCGGGCATCGAGTTCAAGGGCGGCACTCTCCTGGAGATCACGTTCACAACGCGCCCTGAGGACTCGCAGCTGAAGACCTTCTTCAGTTCTCACGGGCACTCCGAAGCGACGATCCAGGGCGTCGCCGGCGGGGTGGAGGTCCGGACGGTCGAGATGCTTCCCGAGGAGCTAGGGAAGATCGAGCAGGATCTGGACGCGGCCTATGGGGCGGAGACGCAGGTGAACTCGTCGGTCGTGAGCCCGTCCTTCTCGGCCGAGCTCATCCAGAACGCGATAACGTCGATCGCCCTCGCCAGTGTCCTGATCGTGCTGCTGATCGCGTTTGCGTTCCGCAACTTCGGCTGGGCCGCGTTCCGCTACGGCTTCGCCGCGATCATCTCTCTGCTCCACGACGCCGCGGTCGTGCTCGGGATCTTTGCGATCCTCGGGTACTTCCTTCAGGTGGAGGTCGACAGCCTGTTCGTCACGGCCGTGCTGACGATCATCGGCTTCTCGGTCCACGACACGATCGTGGTCTTCGACCGAATCCGCGAGAACCTCCGTCTGAATCCCGGCGAGGCACTCAATCCGGTGATCAACTACTCGATCATGCAGACGCTCGCGCGGTCGGTGATCACCTCGCTGACCGTCGTCTTCACACTCCTCGCCCTCTTCCTCTTCGGCGGGTTCTCGGTCCGCAACTTCGCGCTCGCGCTCATCATTGGAGTCATCTCCGGGACGTATTCGTCGATCTTCAACGCGAGCCAGATCGTCTCTCTCTGGCAAGAGGTCGAGGATCGCATCCGGCACCGCCGCCTCGCCGCCGCGACCTAGGTAGAGTCGCCGCGAATGCGGCGAAGCCTCTCCCTCGTCCTGCTCGTCGTTGCGATCGCGATCCTCTGGCGCCCATTCCTTCGACCGATCGGCGCCGGCGCGATCCTCGTCGCGGACATCTACTCCAGCGCCCTCTGGGATCGGAACGTGGCCGCCTACGTGACGCCACCGCCGCGCGTCGAGGACGCGCCCGAGCGCATCGGCGCGCAGGACATGCGCGTGACGTGGTGGATCCCGGGGTGGGGAAGCCTGCATCCTGTCGTCATGCTCGGTGATGCTGCCGGAGTTTCCGTTCATCAAAGCGGGAAAGTTCGAGCGCGACGCGACAGCGCTGCTTGACGATGCCTTCGCGCGAGCGATCGCCCGACCCGAGACACGCGGCATGGCCGCCGGAGCGTTCGGCTTCTCGGTCGGGGGCGGCATGTTGCTCGCTGCCGCATCCCGGCCCGGGGCGCTCTCCAACGCGAGCTACATCGGCGCGCTAGGCGCGTACTTCGATCTCGATACGTACCTCGCGAGCGGCCTGTCGCCCACCCAGCGGCGGAACGGTGTGCTCGAGCCCTGGGACGCGATGCCGAGGTGGGGCTCCGGCTGCTGGTCGCGGCGGCGGAGGCGCTCGCCGACGCGAACGACCGGGAGCGCATCATCGCCGAGCTTCGGTCCACCGGCGGACCCTGAGCGGGGAGCCGCCGAGCGCCCTGGGGGGAGAGCGCCGCACTCTGGCGGGCCCTCTCCGCGACCGATTACGACATCGCCTTCGAACGCCTTCATCAATTACCGGCGTCCCTACGCGAAGTGTTCGATTCCCTCTCAGCCCGCACGACCTGGTCGTCACTGCGCCCTCCGGTGTTCTGGCTGCACGACGTGGGCGATCGCTTCGAGCCGGTGAGCGAAGCGGAGACAGCCGCCGCGACCTCGCACGCCGGGCCGACCCGCTTCCAGAGGACGGCGCTTCTCTCTCACGCGGCGGCTCTGGACGCCGGCGCGAAGGAAAAGGGTCTCGACTTCTGGGCAACCGAACTTAGCGGGCTCCTACTTTTCGCGGCCGGCGCGCTCGGAGCGGGCGGATAAGCCAGTTGGCACGCGTAATCCTCGCCGCTAACGCGTCTCCGGTCTGCTTCTGCGGAAGTAGACTCCCAATGTGGGACTGAGACGGTTCATCAGCGGGTCGGCGGGAACGTTGCTGGTCGGCGTGCTTGCCGGCTTTGTCATCGCGTCGGCGATCGGTGTCTTCGTCCAGGACAGCGGCCTCTTCGGCGCGAGCGGCGAATCGCCCATCGCGCGGGCCTACATGCTCGGGCTACTCCAGCGCGATCCGAGTGCGATCGTCGGCATCCGGCCGAACCAGAGCATCTCCCAGCGCGCCGCGGAGCTCCAGGGCGCTGACACCAGTCGCACCACCTCGACGATCCAGCCGCTATCGCTCACCTACCTCGGCGGCTCGAGCGTGGGCGCCTACTCCGTGCACATCTACGCCGTCGGCCTGCGCAACGCTCAGGGCGTCGACCAGTTCTTCCCGCTGGCGTTGACCGTCTCCGGCGGCAGGGTGATTCGCAGTGAATGAGGCCCGGGCGATGGCGACACTCTCGCTCTTCGCGGTCGGGATCCTCGCGGGCGTCGTCGTGCACGCGTTCGTCGACAGGGGGCCAGCCGAAAGCCCCTATCCGCAGCTTCAAAAGGTCGACGAGCCACGAGCCGCGCACGATGTCGTCGCCGCGGTCGGCGCCGACGACGCGCAAGCGCTCTCGAGGCTTATGCCTGCGGAAATGCTCAACGAACTGGACATGGCCCTTCAGCCCGTCGTCGACGTGCGCAAGACCAAGTTCGTGGGCGCCGTCGAGAGCGAAGGAAGACTCCTCTCGGCGTACGTGGTGACCGGAAAGACCACGGAGGGGATCGATTTCGTGGTGGGATTCGTACTCCGGGTGGCGAATGATCAGGTGGTAGGTGTGAATTGACCGCTCGAGGATTCGTGACGACGAGCGCATATGTGCTCGAGCACAACAAGCGGCGCCTGCTGATCCTTCTGGGGATCCTCGCGCTGATCCTCTTCTTCTACGGCATCCGCAGCGTGTTCGAAGGTCTCGCGGCCCTCGTCGGCTCGATGCCGGGCCTTCTCATCACGCTGATCTTCTACGCCTTCGCGTTCATTGCCCAGTTCGGTGCGCTCATGTGGTTCCTGTCGCGCCCGCGCACCTACACCGTCACACCCGACGACCCCCAGATCGGGCTCAGCTTCAACGACTACCGCGGCCAGCCGGACCTTGTCGATCACGCGAAGACGCTGGTGCGGATCCTCGGTGGCGTCGAGCGCTTCAAGCTGGCGGGCGGCGAGATGCCGAAGGGGATGCTCCTCTCCGGCCAACCTGGAACCGGCAAGACTTTCCTCGCCGGCGTCATCGCCGCGGAGGCGAAGCTTCCGTTCATCTACATCGACGCCTCGAGCCTCCGAAGCATGTGGATGGGCGTGGACGCGCTCATCATCATTTCGCTCTTCCGCAAAGGTCGGGGACTCGCGCGCAAGTACGCGAAGCCTGGCACTCCAGGCGCCTGCATCCTCTTCATGGACGAGCTCGACTCCATCGGCATGTCCCGCGGAGGAGTGCAGGGCGGACAGCAGCAGGGCGGGATGGGCCCGATGGGCATGTTCGGCGGCATGGGCATGAGCCTCAACACTCTTCTGAACCAGATGGACTCCCTCGGTCAACACGTAGAGGACCGTTTCAAGGTCAAGCTCGCGCGCTGGATCGGACTGGTCCGCGGCCCGGTGCCGCCGAAGCCGCTCGTCTTCGTGATCGGCGCAACGAACCGTCCGGACGTCCTCGACACGGCGCTCACTCGGCCAGGACGGCTCGATCGCTCGCTGATCGTGTACCCGCCAGATGGTGAGGGACGTTTGGACATCATCCAGCACTATCTAAACAAGAAGGCGCACGACGAGACGTGCGACGTCGACATGATGGCTCAGGACTCGATCGGATGGACCCCGATCCACATCAAGACGATCATCAACGAGGCGCTTATCGTCGCCCACGAAGATGGCCGCGACAAGCTAACTTACAAGGACTGGCTCGCCGCCGCGGACATGCGGTTCCTCGGGCTGAAGCAGCCGATCCACAAGATGAGCGCGGACGACAAGCGCGCCGTCGCGTACCACGAGGCCGGTCACGCCGTCGTCGCCCAATACCTCCGCCCCGAAGACCGCATGAAGAAGGCGTCGATCATCCGGCGCGGCGAGACCCTCGGCGTCGTCCAGAGCTCGGAGCGCGAGGAGCGCTTCCAGCTGCACGCCCGCCAGATCGAGACCGACATCATGGTCTCGCTCGGCTCACGCGCCGTCGAAGAGCTCATCCTCGGCACGAAGCTCGCAGGTGCGAGCTCCGACCTCATGAATGCGACGAACGGTGCCCTCACCTACGTCGCGAGGCTGGGCATGGGCTCGACGCTCATGGTCGCGCCGGCCTCGATGACCGGCTACCCGCCGGCGGTGCTCGTCCTCGTGGACAACATGCTCCAGCAGCTCTACGAGGAGACGAAACGCCTTATCAAGGAGAAGGAGTACGCCGTCCACGCGGTAGCGGCGTCACTCATCGAGCGGCAGGAGCTCATCGGCTCCGAGCTCGACGAGATCTTCAAGTACGCCGACGAGGCGCATCCCGAGAAGGCCTCGCCGTTCGTTCGCGTACCGCTCGTTCTTCCGAAGATGGACGAGATCATGAAGAACGGGGTCAACGGACACGCTCCGATGCTGGCAATACCAGACGCGCCGGGGCAGCCCGTCCCGGGTCAACCGCCGGTACCGCCCGTCCCCGGTCCGGCGCCGGTGCCTCCGCGCCCGGAGAGCTGGACCTAGCGCCAGGCCTGCGCGAGCTGCGCGAGGGTGACGAAGCGCAGCGGCCCCTTGTCGAGGTCGTAGCGAAGAGGCGCGAACGCGTTGAAGAGCGCGGTGATCGCCGCGCGTTCGGTCGCGTCGATGGTGCTTGGATGGCTCACGACCGTGAGCGCGCGCGGGGTCGTCGCGAACTCGCCGGCCGCCGCCAGGAACGAGAGGTTCGCGCGGATGATCGGCTGGATCGTGCGCACGTCGTACCCGAATGTGTTTCCGCCGATGGTCGGCGCTTCGAGAAGCGGCAGATCGCCCGGTTTGTTCGCATCCGCCGCTGAGGGGCGGTATGGCTGCGCACCCACCGGGAGTGTCCAGGGGTAGGGGATCCGGCCGAACGATCCGGCGGGGACGGCGCTGCAGTCGGCGACGAATCCCAGCGCCGCGAGAGCACGGAGCGTCGCAGCGTTCGCGAACTGGCCGCCCGCCCGGAAGGTCGTCGGCCGCGTGAGCCCGTGCTCCGCCATGAGACGCATCGAGTACTCGATCAGGGCGCGCTGCTCCTGTTCGGTGTACGCGCTCATCGGAACGTCGTATCCGTCGCCGCGACCGGCCCAGCTCGGTGCGGTGCGTGGGGTCAACCCCGCAGCCCGCACGAAGTCGGTCCACATGTGCAGGTGAAGTGAGAGCTCGTCGCCATTCGCGACCCGGGCCTTGGTCCAAGCGAGCATCGCCTCAGCGCGAGAGGCCGCCACCTGTGTCGTCGTCCACACGCGTGGGTTCCACATGACCGTCATCGGGATCTTCTGCTCGCCCGCGATCGCCGCCGTATTCGCTAGGTCCTGATCGCTCGAGTCGTCGCCCTCGAAGTCGAGCGTCCAGACAACGTACTCGGGCGCCGAGATCACGACGTCTCTTGTTGCGACCACAACCTCGCCGGACGCGAGCTGCTCGACGATGTCGATCGCGTACCGGCCCGGCGCCGTGCCGCGAAAATCGAAGCTCCCGCCGTAGAGGGTGGCCGAACCGTCTGGCGAGAGCGCCACCTGGGCGGCTCCCGGGCGAAGGCGAAGCGTGGGCGAGGTCGCCGCGGGATCGGCGTCAAACGTGACGACCATCGTCGCGACCGACGGCGAACCGAGGTCGGGGACGAGGTACCAGCTGCGCGTCGCGGCGGCGAATCGGGCCGGCACCGCGACTGCTGGCCGAGGGGTGGCGGCGGGCGAGGCGGTCGTCGGGGTGGGCGTCTGGCTCGTCGCAGAGGGCATGCAGGATCCCGCGAGCACGGCGAAGGTGAACACCCGTGCGAGATACTTGAAGGTCACATGGCCCTCGCGGCGCAGCGGCGCTGGATCATGCCCAAGAAGGCCGGGGATGTACCGGATGGTATCCCCGCGCTCGTAGCGCAGGTGCTTGCCTGCCGGGGGATGGCCGCCTCCGAGATGTCCGCGTTCCTCGCGGCGCGCCCAACCGAAGCGGGTCCGCCGATGCTCGATCTGGACCGGGCGGTCGAGCGTCTTCGTCGTGCGCTCGCAGATCGCGAGCGCATCGTCGTTTACGGGGACTACGACGTCGACGGCATCGCCGGCTCGGCGATCCTGGTGCGCGCGTTCCGGCAGTTCGGTGTGAAGGTCGGCGCGTATATCCCGAATCGCTACGAGGAGGGGTACGGCCTGAACTCGGTGGCGCTCCGGCAGCTCGCGGAGGACGGCGCGAAGGTCATCGTGAGCGTCGACTGCGGCGTAACCGCACTGACGGAGGCGGCGCTCGCCCGCGAGCTCGGGATCGATCTCATCGTGACCGATCACCATCATCCGCCGGCCGAGCTTCCGAATGCGTACGCGCTCGTTAACCCGCGGCGTCCGGGCGATCCCTCAATCGACAAGGAGCTCGCCGGCGCCGGTGTGGCTCTGGTACTCGCGAGGCGCCTCCTCGGCGAGCTCGCGTACAGCCTTCGGCAGGACGAGCTCTTGCAGCTCTGCGCGCTTGCCACCGTGGCCGACGTCGTACCGCTTCGCGGCGGGAACCGCGTGCTCACCAAACTAGGCCTCGAAGCACTGAACCGTGCGCCCATCGTCGGCGTTCGTGCTCTTGTCGAGCGGGCCGGTCTCAAGCTCGGGCATGTCGGGGCGGGCGACATCGGCTTCGTGCTGGGTCCTCGCCTCAACGCGGCGGGTCGGATCAACGACGCAGAGGATGCGCTCCGGCTCCTTCTCACCGAGGACGCCGACGAGGCGAAGGCACTCGCCGAGCGGCTCGAACAGCGCAACACCGAGCGGCAGGAGCTCACGAGGCAGGTGGTCGCGGGCGCGCGCGAACGCGCGGAGGAGCGTCCCGACGCATGGATCACGATCGTCGCTGACGCCGAGTGGCCCGCGGGGATCGTGGGGCTCGGCGCTTCGCGGCTGGTCGAGGATTACGGCCGGCCCGCGATCGTGATCGCGATCGACGGGGACGAAGGCAAGGGCTCGTGCCGCTCCATCGCTGGCGTGCACATCGCGGAAGCGCTCGACGAATGTGATGACGTGCTGATCAAACATGGGGGACACGCGATGGCCGCGGGCTTCTCGGTCTCCGTCGATCGCATCCCTGATCTCACCCTCCGGCTCGACGCCGTCGTGCGCGAGCGGCTTCATGGCGAGCGACCGGTGCCAACGATCCGCGTCGACGCGGAGATCGCGCCGGAGATCCTGACGAGCAAGCTCGCGCTCGAGCTCGCGACGCTCGAGCCGTGCGGCGCCGGAAATCCCAGGCCGCACCTTCTCATCCGCGACGTGCGTGTGTACGACATCCGCCAGGTGGGAGCTGACGCCGACCATCTTCGCTGCAAGGTGACGGTCGGCCGGTTCACGTTCGACGCGATGGCCTTCCGTCGCGGCGGTCACGCCGAGGGGATGAGCGAGGCGGGCCGTGTTGATGCCGTCGTCAGCATTGGCACCGGGCTTCGTGGATTCGTCGAGCTCGAACTGCGCGACTTCGGCCCCGTCGGCACCGCCGCGGAGATGGAAGCGGTTGAGGGGGCTTCGCCCCCCCAGCCCCCAGCCCCCGTGGTGCTGGTGAGCTGATGGCCCAACGCGCGCCCTCCATCACATCACGCATCGTCGGGATCACCGATCGCCTGCGCCCGCAGCGCCACGGCCACATCGACGCCGACGCGCTCGCGAAGGAGATCCTTCGCCACTATCCGGAGGGTGACGCGGAGCTCGTGCGGCGCGCGTACGCGTACGCGGCCGAGGCGCACGAAGGCCAGAAGCGCGTGTCGGGCGAGCCCTACATCACGCACCCGGCCGCGGTCGCGATGCTCGTCGCGGAGCTCGGGATGGATCCGGCGACGGTCGCCGCGGCGCTGCTGCACGATGTCCCTGAGGACACCGCAAAGACCGTGGAGGACGTGCGGCGCGAGTTCGGCGAGGAGATCGGCCGGCTCGTCGACGGCGTCACGAAGCTCTCGCGTCTTTCGGGGCAGTCGCGCGACGAGCACCAGGCCGAGAACATCCGAAAGATGCTGCTCGCGATGGCCGACGACCTGCGGGTCGTGATCGTCAAGCTCTGCGACCGCCTGCAC
>JBOGTG010000106.1:0-27760 GCA_050692175.1 Candidatus Limnocylindria bacterium
CCCGCCGCGACGCGGTGCGTGATTGCATCGTCGGCGTTGAAACCGCTCTTCGCCATGCCGAGCGGGATGAAGAGAAGCTCCCGGACCGCCGCCTCATACGTCTTTCCTGTGGCGAGCTCGATGAGCCGACCAAGCACCGCGAAGCTCGAATTCGAGTAATGCCAGATCTCGCCGAGCGGTGTGAGCTGCTCGAGCTCGGCCATCCCCGCGACGTAGCGCGCGAGAGCGTCGTCCCCCTTGCCGGTATCGGCGAAGCAGTCGCCGAGCCAGCCGCCAGTGTGGGTGACGAGATGACGGAGCGTCGCGCGCTTCGCGGCGTCGTCGTCGCGAAGCCTGAACTCCGGGAGGTAGCGGCGGATCGGGGAATCCAGATCGAGCGCGCCACGCTCGACGAGGCGCATGACGACCGTCGCCGTGATCGTCTTGGTGATCGATGCGATCTGGAAGAGCGTGTCGGCGTCCACGGGGAGCGGGTGCTCGAGGTTGGTGACCCCGTATGCGGCGATGTCCTCGTCGCCGTCGTGGAGAATGCCGATCGCGATCCCTGGGACGTGGTAGCGGGACATCCCTTCCCGCACCAGCTTCTCCAACTCAGGACGCACGTGCGAATTGTGCGCGGCCCTTAGTTCGGCGTCACCCCACTGACCCAGAAGCAACCGTTACGGAATGCGACCTGCTTCACAAGGAACGGGACCGTTCCCGAGATGTCCGCGGTGCTCGAGTCGACGAGGCCTCTCACCGCGTCGACGAGGCCCGGCGGGAGAGGGTCGGCCTTAAGACGCGACACCTTCAGGGTGAACTTTTCACCGACCGGACCGCCTACCACGTCGGCGCTCGCGTTCAGGGTGATGAACTGCGTCGCGGCCTTCGCCGTCCCATGAATGCCGCCGCCGTCGATGGTGATCTTCGTGTCGCTGAGCGTCACGCCCTGGGCGGACGGGGCATTCTGGTTCACGGCCTGGTTCAGCTCGGCCTCGGTGAACACCATCGAGACCCGCGTGCCCTTGTTGTCGCGCGCGAAGGCTCTGACCGACTCGGCGCGACCGTCGACCGGGCCCGATGCGAATACGCTGCCCGGTGCCGCGGCGGCGCACACGCTCGTCACCAGCGTGGGCTGCTCGAACGCGGAGAGCGCCAGCTGCGCTCCGGTGGTCAGGGTGATGCCGGTCCGGACCATGTCCCCGGCACCGTAGGGACGGCCTGTCGACCGCCCGGCGTTCCGGGTCGGTCCGACGAACCCGTCGATGCTGAGCGTTCCGACCGGGAGCGCGCCCGGGGACGTCAGGAAGACCCCCCACCGACCCGGCGCGGGATCGCGGATGGTCACCTTGTCGGCGCTCACGACGCAGCCGAAGATCTCCGCCTTGCTGCCGGTGGGTCCGCACGACTGACCGGTCGGCGCCACGACAAGGAAGCCAAGGCCCGACGTGCTGGTGATCTCGAGGCGCGGTGACGGCGGGATCGGCGTCGCGTTCGCCGGCGCATGCGCGCCCTCGGCGATGGTGACCTGAGTCCCGGCCGGCACGGTCACGCTGCCGCCCGCGGTGGCGCTCACGAGAAGCGTGCCTTCGTCGACCTGGTAGGTGGTCTGCGTTCCGCCCGCCGCGAGCTGCTGAACGAGAGTGAGGAACCCGGTACCGCGGACGACCGCCGTCGTGCTCGGCGTCCGCACCTCATAGCGTGAGTCGGGTGTCCGGAGCTTCTGCACCGACGACCAGGACCGCCCGAGCGATTGCTCGATGGTGACCTGAATGCCGTCGGCGTCGACGCGATTCAAAGCGACGACCTTCACCTGAGAGCCGGGGTCGACCGAGAGCGACGACCCGTCGAAGAACGTGAGGACGGCGCGACCGTCGATGTTCGCGCGAACCAGATCCCCTGTCGCGTAGAGCTCGCCGTCGAACGCCGGTGAAAAGGCCGAGCCCGCACGCGCGCCTTCGATCGCGGTGTTCAGGATCGCGAGGGTCGCCGCGTTCTGCGCGGACGTGGTCGCTCCGCGTGGGAAATAGAGGAACGCCCCCACTCCCGCGACGATCAACAGGAGAACGACGAATACCTTCTTCACGCGACCCTTCCCGCAGCGGGAGGCTAGCAGAGCAATGCTCGCGCGAAGGGTCGCAGGCGGGTGTCAGGCCTGCGTTTTCTCCCAATCGGCGCGAAGGACCTCGCCGAGCCAACGGTCCTTCCACTTTCCCTCACGAAAGCTCTGCTCGCGGCGGACGCCGACGGCCCGGTAGCCGTTACGTTCGAGAGCCTTCCGGCTCGCTTCGTTCTCGGTGTCGACCTCGGTCGTGAGCTTGTGGAGGTTGAGCTCGCGGAACGCGTAACGGGTGCGAAGCCGCATCGCCTCGGTCGCGTAGCCCTTTCCCCACGAGCCCTTCTCGCCGATCACGATGCCGGTCGTCCCGTTCGCGTCGAGCCAGTTGATGCCGTGGATACCGGTCGCGCCGATGGCCTTGCCGTCAGCTTCGATGACCCACCAGACGTCGTCCTTCGACTCGCCGATCTTTTTCAGGAACTCCTGCTCCTGTTCGAGCGTGATCGCCATGCGTCTCGCAAGGAAACGCGTGACCTCCATGTCGGCGAACCAACGCACGAAGTGCTGGGCATCGTCCTCACGCGCGGGACGGAGCGTGACCTTGTCGCCTCGCAACACGGGTCCGAACATGGAGTGGCCAGAATAGCCGCGCATGCAGCTTTCCTTCCTCGGTGGTGCGACGACGGTTACCGGTTCCCAGTTCCTCCTCGATACAGGCGACGCGCGCGTACTCGTCGACTGCGGGATGTTCCAGGGAAGTCCGAACGAGATCGCGCGCAATCGCGTGCCCCTCGCGTACGACCCTCGCGACATCGACGCTCTTCTTCTCACCCACGCGCATCTCGACCACTGCGGGCTCGTTCCAGTCTTGACCGCTGGCGGTTTCACGGGCGCGATCTACGCGACCGCGGGAACCACCGAGCTGACGGGGCTGATCCTGCTCGATTCGGCGAAGCTGCAGAGCGAGTTCGCGAAACGTGCGATGCGCCGTCGCGCGAGCGGGGTGCGCCGCCGAGACGCCGGACGGCGCGGTCGACGAAATGACGTGAGAGATCGGCGCGAGGTCCGCTGGTGGCACGCGGTCCTGCCGCCTCGTCGCGACGTGGAGCAGGAGCTCCGCGCGAGCGGTCCCGAGGTCACGGCCCAGGTCGAAGAGCCGCTTTACGACGAAGCCGACGTGATCGGGGCGCTCCGGCAGTTCAAACGCGTGACCTACGGCGGCGACGTCACGGTCGCGAAGGGAGTGGAGGCGCGGTTCCTCGATGCGGGTCACATCCTTGGCTCCGCGATCATCGTGGTCCGCGCGGCCGGGCGAACGGTCGCCTTCTCCGGAGACCTCGGACAGCGGCACTCGCCGATCATTCGCGACCCAACGCTCCTCACCGACGCCGATTACGTGGTTATCGAGTCGACCTACGGCGGGCGCGAGCACGAGCCGGAGGCACAGGCTGTCGCGGTCCTCGCCGAGACGGTGAAGGCGGTGGCCGACGCGGCCGGCGTCCTGCTCGTGCCGGCGTTCGCCATCGGCCGGACGCAGGACATGGTGTGGCAGCTCGACCGGCTGCTCGCGGCGGATCGGATCCCGAGACTGCCGCTGTACCTCGACTCACCGATGGCCTCGAAAGCAACGGACATCTACCGCCGCCACCCTGAGTGTTTCGACGAAGAGATGCGGAAAGTCCTCGCGCGACAGGACGATCCGCTGGACTATCCGGGCTCGATCACGGTCAACGACGCGGCGCAATCGCGCGCGATCAAAGGCGCGCCACGGCCCTACATAATCGTCGCCTCGAACGGCATGCTCACCGGAGGCCGCGTGCTGAACCACCTCCGCAATCTCATCGACGACCCGAGCGCGACGCTCCTGTTCGTCGGCTATCAGGGCGAGGGCACGCTCGGGTCGCATCTGCAGCGTGGCGTGAAGAAGGTGACGATCGACGGCGAGCTGCGCGACGTGCGTTGTCGCGTTCGGTCGCTCGATGGGTTCTCGGCGCACGCCGACGAGCCACAGCTCCTCGATTGGCTCGGCTCGTTCGCCAAAGGCAAGCGCTCCGGCGATCCGGGCTTCCCCAAAGCAGTGTTCGTGGTGCACGGCGACCCCGCCGCGGAGCTCGCCATCGCGCCGAAGATCGTGAACCTCGGATTCGTCGCGAAGATCCCAACGTGGCGCGAGACGGTGACCCTGGACTAGGCCACCGGTCGCTGCGTGAGGGCTGCCGAGAGCAGCACTTCATCGCCGCGCTTGTCGCCCACGTCGAGCTTCGCGCGGATCCGTGTGAGGTGAACGCGCAGCGTGTTCGGTGACACGCCGAGCCGATCCGCGAGCGACGCGCGGTCGAGCCGCTTGCCCTCGCGCGAGAGAAGCTCCATCTCGCGGAGGATGCCGAGCTCGCGCCACGTGAGCCCGACCGTCCTGAGGTAGAACGTCGCCTCGTCGAGCGCGGACGAACCCAGCGGCGCCGCGTTGTCCGATTTCGCGCGCCGGAGCGCCGCGTCGGCATGCGCGCTGATCTTCCGCGCGAGCTCGCGCGCAGCCGGATCGCGCTCGGCGGCGCGTCCGAGCCATGACGCGACCTCCGGCAGGTAGTACGCGAACCCCTCGCCGCCGCGCGCGCCGATGTCGCGCACCAGGCCAGCGGCGCGCGACGCGCCACCGCCCCGGACCAGCGACTCGCGCCAGTACGCCGCATGGACTGCCGCGCCAAGGGCCCAGTGCGCCATGCCGCGCGCCTCGTACTCCTTGGCGGCCTCGTCGAGCATGCGGACCCCGCCGCGGGGGTCGCCCTTCTCCGCGCGCACGATCGCGCGGACGTTGTTGCGGAACTGCTCGTCTTCGGGGAAGCCCGTCGGCGCCCGCGTAAGGATGCGGTCCGCGACGTCGGTCTCGCCTCGGAGCAGGGCGAGGTGGGCGTGATCCTCCGCCGCGCCGGTCGCGCTCTGCCGCGCGAGACGGTCGCCGTCGGCGATCTCGCCCCGCTCCATCCGCGCGCGAGCGAGGCAGAGACACGTGTAGCGCCACACGGACGATCCGTACGCGCGAAGGCCGGCCTCGGCCTTCGTGAACTGGTCGACCGCCTGATCGATGCGCCCGGCCGCCCAATCGACGAAACCGGTCGTGTAGGTGGCCCACGCCATCTCCCACGGATCGCCGACACGGGCGGCGTGACGGACGGTGGCCTCCGCGGCGGTCGTCGCGTCGACGTAGTCGCCCGAGTGGGACAGCAGATGCGCGAGCTGGCGCTGCACGCGCGTGACGACCAGATCGCGCGACCGGCCTTTCGGCACCGTCTGCAGCGCGTCCTCCGCGCGCCGGGCGCTCTGCAACGCGGTGGTGATCTCGTTCTGCGCGGTGAGGACGGTCGAGTTGCCGAGATAGAGCTCGGCCAGCATCAGCGGGTCGGAGGCGGCGTGCTTCTGGGCGATCTTCGCGAGAGTCGGAGTCTCCTCACGCCGCACGAGGTAGTAGGAGAGCTGTAGAAGGTCGATCGCTACGCGCGCCTCGAGGAGGGGGTCCTTGACCTGCGGCAGGACCTCGTTCAGCTCGGCCCACGCCAGGTCGAACGATTCGAAGTACTTGAGGCACCGCGCACGTAGGACCCTGCGTTCGAGCGTCTGTCGTCCGCTCGTGAGCAGGGGTAGGAGGCGTTCGGCGTCGGCGCGCGAGAGCGGCGCAAGCGCCTGCTCCCGCAGGGTCGGCACCCATGTATTACGCCATGACTAGGAGTTAAGTTCCTCCTGGGGGTCAGAAGGAAGGCGGGAAAGCCTTCGCCAGCTCGCCTGTGTGGCCGTGCGAATGGTCGGCCTGGTACGCCGCGAAGTGGCCCGCGTCGACCTCACCCCAGTCGCTATGCGTGCCCGGACGCTGAGCCGCGCCGGGCCACTGGAGGAGCTGGACGATTCGCGAGTGCGCGGCGGAGAGCCGCTTCGAAAGCCCCATCGGATCGCGCTCGTTGTTCCGGCGCTCGGCGGCTATGGCGTCCTGGTCGTACGACACGACGGCCGGCCGGTCCTCATCGATGCAGCGCTGCACGCGGTCCGCGAAGATCTCCGCCGCGTCGGCCAGGTGGCCGATGATCTCGACGGCGCTCCACTGGTCGAACTTCGTGGCCCGCAGGCGATCGGCCGGGACCGTCCGCACGATCCGCGCGATCGTCGAGGCGTCGTCGGCCAGGAAGAAGGCCTTGTCCTCGTCATACCGGAGTCGTTCCACACCTTTCTTCTATCACGGATGTAAGAGTTGCCGCTTGGGAAGCGGACGACACAGGGACGCTGCGCAGCGACACTGGCGCAATGCGCGAGCTCGCCGCCGCCGCCCTGCTCCTCCTTGCGCTGGTGGTCGGCGCGCTCGCGCCCAGGATCTGGCCGGATGAGCCGAGCGGCGGTGCGCTCGCATCGGGACGCACCGCCACATCCGGCCCGCTCGCGACCGTCGCGGGCGCGACGTTCGCACCCGTCTCCTGGAAAGGAAAGGACGGTGGGACCGGCTACGTCATCTGCGGGAGCGCCGACAACTGGTCGAGGCCGACCCTTGCCGACCAGCACGCGCACCTCGCCTCGGACCCGCGCTACGCGCGGATGCGCGCCGACGACCCGGGATCTCCCGCGGAGAATTCGTTTCGCGCGGGAGCCCTCCTTTACGACGGCTCCGCCTTGAACGCCAGAATCGACCTGGTCGCGCTGACAGGGATGTGGACGGATCCGCACGTCGGCGGCAACGCCGCCGGGTGCACATCAACAGAGCCGCAGGTCTGGCTCATGGGCTACGAGCCCGTTTCGTTCCGAGGCAGCCCAAGCGTCGCCGAGCTCGTAGTCCGCGAAGCACCTGGTTATCGCATGGTCATCGTCACCGGCGAGGTCGGCACGGACCTCGTCATCGTGAGGCCAGGCGGAAAGTTGGCTGTCTTCGACACCGCTCGATGGGCCGCACCGAAGCCGCCACCGGCGCCGAAGCCGGCGGCCACATCGAAGGCGGAGCCGAGCTCGCCGTCGACGTTTCCCATGACGGATCGGCCGCTCGAGCTCGCGCTGCCGACCGGATGCCAGACCTTGCGACAGAACCGGCATGTCGACGACTTCGGCGCGACGTGGACCGTGCAGTGCGGATCCGCGAAGGCGAACCTCGACGTGGCGTCCGCGGCAATGCGGCAGGGCTGGACTCGGATGCAGGGTCCGCCGATCGGCGTGGGGATTCAGGTCTACGCGAAGGGGATGCTCTCGATGCAGCTCGCGTACCGCCTCGATGGACCCGCCTTTGCCGATCCGTTCCAGTTGGTGCAGTACTCGCGGCCGTTCGCGGCGGGAGGCCCGGCCCCGTCGGACCCCCTCGCGTACCTGCGCGTGCCGACCGGCTTCGTCCTCCCGACCGGTTGCGCGTGGGGGGATGCGCCCGCGGGATTCACGGACGCCGGCGCCTACAAACTCCCGTTCACCTGCCCTGCTATGCCGAGCCATGAGATCCAGCCTGCTTTCACGCGCGCGGTGGAGTCACAGGGTTGGCGGATCGAAAAGGCCGGGTCCGGCATGTTGAGCTACGCGAAGGACGATCTCCGTCTGACGGTGACGTTCGGCGACGCGCTGGGGCAGCCCAGCGCAAACCCTTGGGTCATCGAGGCTCTCTGCTGTTCCGGGCCGTAGGTGAGTGGGGTTAGCGCGTCGCGCTAAGTCGATCGAGCCGCCTGCCGGGCGGAGAAGAGGAGCGCGAACGCCACGGCGAGTCCGAGGAGCGTCCCGGCGAAGGCGACGCCGTAGGCGCTCCACGGCGAGAGAACACCCATGAGGGCGGCCACGAGGACGAGACCGAGTAGGGCTTCCGCGATGGCCGCCGGCGCGGACGCGCCCGCCGCAGACAACACGCCGGAGTGATAGATCGCGGCCGCGAAGTAGATGAGCGCGTTCACGCTCGTGACGATCCGGAGTGTCCCGGTCATTCGGTCAATCTCCGTCCTCTTCGAGGCGAGCCATGCGGTCGGCTTCGTCCTGCTCGGACAGCGCTTCGACCAAGTCGTCGATGTCTCCGTCCATGCGGCGGTCCAGGTTCGAGAGGTTGTATCCGAGCCGCCGGTCTGTGAGACGGTCCTGCGGGAAGTTGTACGTGCGCATCTTCTCCGAGCGCTCGCCGCGGCCGATCTGGGCGTTGCGCGCCGAGGACTCGCGCGCCTCGCGCTCCTCCGCCGCACGCGCCAGAAGCCGCGAGCGGAGCACGTCCATCGCCTTGGCCTTGTTCTTGAGCTGGCTGCGCTCGTCCTGGCACGTCACGACCTCGCCCGTCGGGAGGTGCGTGATCCGCACGGCGGAGTCGGTGGTGTTCACGCCCTGACCACCGTGACCGCCCGCGCGATAGACATCGATCTTGAGATCCTCCTCGTTGATCACGAGGTCCGTCTCTTCGGCCTCCGGCAACACCGCGACCGTCGCGGTCGACGTGTGGATGCGCCCTTGCGCCTCGGTCGCGGGCACGCGCTGCACGCGGTGCACGCCGGACTCGAACTTCAGCCTCGAATACGCGCCTCGTCCGGACACCTTGAAGATGATCTCTTTGAAGCCGCCTTTTTCAGACTGGCTCTGCGAGAGGATCTCGGTCTTCCAACGGTGCCGCTCCGCGTAGCGCGCGTACATCCGGTAGAGATGGGCGGCGAAGAGTGCCGCCTCTTCCCCACCTTCTCCAGCCCGGATCTCGACGATCACGTTCTTCTCGTCGAGGGGATCGCGCGGCACGAGCTGGGCGCGAAGTCGCGTGATGAGCTCCTGCGTCTTCGCGGAGAGCTCCGCGACCTCCTCGCGGGCGAGGTCGCGCATGTCCGCGTCGTCGCCTTCGGTGAGCTGCTGCGCGTCGGCGAGCCGCCTCTCCGCATCACGAAGCGACCGGATGGTCTCGACGATCGGCGCGAGCGACGAGAGCTCCTGACCGACTTCGCGGATGCGGTTTCGGTCGGACGTCGTCGCGGGATCGCTGACCGAGCGCTCAAGCTCGTCGTAGCGGCCCTCGACCCCCTCGAGTCGGCGGCGAAGTCCCGGCGTGAGCACCTCGGTCATGCCGCGGCCTCCGCCTCGCGGTCTCCGGCGAGCGCCTCCTCCATCGAGGCGATGGCCACTTCGATCATCCGCTCGTCGGGTCGCCGCGTGGTGATGCTCTGCAGCAGAAGCCCTGGCGCGACGATCACTCGCATGACGGCTGATCGCTCGTGCGCCGCACCGAATCGCAGCACCTCGTACGAGATGGAGGCGACCGGAATGACGAGGGCGAGGCGCACGAGAAGGTCGACGAGCAGGTTCTCCCGGGGCAGGAACGCGAAGATCACGATGGTGAGGACGACCACAAGGAGCAGGAAGGCTGTGCCGCATCGTGGGTGCGCGGTCGGGTAGGGCGCGACGCGGTCGGGGACGAGTGGGTCGCCGTGCTCGAAGGCGTGGATGGTCATGTGCTCGGCACCGTGATACGCGAACACCCGCCGCACGTCCGGCATGAAGGAGATCGCGAAGAGGTAGGCGAGGAGCAGCACAAGCCGGATCAAGCCCTCGGCGACGTTCAACACGAGCGAGCTCGGGACCGCCGACCGGACGGCGCTCGTCGCGAGATACGGGATGCCGATGAAGATCAGGAGCGCTCCCGCGAGTGCGATCCCGAGGATGAGCGTGTTCCCGCCTTTGCCGAGCTGCTGCTGCTCGCCTTCGAGCTGCACGTCGGCCGACTTCATGAGCATCCGGATGCCGTAGTTCAGCGACTCCCACAGGACGACGACGCCGCGGATGAACGGGAGCCGGGCGATACGCGAGCGCGTGAGCGGAGAGCGGAGCTCCTCGCGATAGCGGTAGATCTCACCGTTCGGCTTGCGGCACGCAAGCGCGAGCGTGCGACGCCCGCGGATCATGACGCCTTCGATGACCGCCTGCCCGCCATAGAGCGCGGGCTTTGGCTTCTTCTCGTTCATACCCGGACGCCGCCGGGCGCACTCAGCACCTAACGGTGCGGGGCGGCCTCCGCTGACGCGGGCGCGTCGGCCGCTTTCTTCGCGTAGCGCTTTGTGAAGCGCTCGACGCGACCCTGGACGTCGAGGATGTGCTGCGTCCCCGTGTAGAAGGGATGGCAGCCGGCACAGACCTCCACGTGGAGCTCCGGCTTCGTCGACCCGGTCGTGTAGCTGCGGCCACAGGCGCAGATGATCTTCGCCTGCATGTACTTGGGGTGGATCTTCTCTTTCATGGACTGACCTCTATACCGCGACGACGTTCACGCGCCGGCGGTCGTCGCGCGCCGCCTTGAACTCGACGGTCCCCGCGACGAGCGCGAAGAGCGTGTGATCCTTGCCGACACCGACGTTGTTCCCGGGAAGGATCGTGGTGCCGCGCTGACGGACGATGATCGTCCCAGCCTCGACGCGCGCACCCGCGTATTCCTTCACGCCGAGCCGCTGCCCGGCGCTGTCTCGTCCGTTGCGGGTCGAACCCGCGCCCTTCTTGTGTGCCATTTCTTACCTCCTAGCGAGGGCGGCAGCGGCAGCTTGCTGACGCTGACGTACGAGCGACGGAAGAGGTGCGCAGCACCTATGCCTCGATCTTCGTGATACGGAGCGTCGTTTCCTCTTGCCGGTGACCGCGCGTCTTCCGCGAACGCGTCTTGTTCTTGTACTTGAACACGCGGATCTTCGGCCCTCTTCCATGCGCCACGATCTGGGCCGTGACGATGGCGTCGGTCACGAAGGGGGTCCCGGCACGCACGCGAACGCCGTCGGCGAAGAGCAGCACCTGGTCGAGGATGACCGTCTCGCCGGCGTCGCCCGCTCGGCGATCGACGGTGATCGTGGCTCCTTCTTCGACCCGGTAGCTTCGGGTGCCGCTACGGACGACCGCGTACACGGTTTGGTGACCTCTCCGAACAGAAAAAGTCGCCGCGCGACGTGCGCGACGTAATGAAAAGTATACCGGACAGCCGGTCCCTCCCGGCCGCCCGCGCCTCGTCAGGCGGCCGCCGGAACCCTCGTGGTCGATGCGGGGACATACATCCGAAGCGCGAACGTAACGAGCGCCAGCAGGATCGCGAGCCCCATGACCGGCGCCGTGAAGCGTTCGAAGAACGTGACGTTCGCGAGTAGCACGGCGATGAACGCCGCCACGCCCGCGTTCAACCCCCAGAAGATGAGGTGGTCCGCCCAGGGGAGGACGGTGCGGCGGTCCGCCGTGAGCTCAAAGAGGAGGGCGAAGTTCAGGTTCGTCATCACGCCGACGAACAACGCGTGATCAAGCGTGACGGCCACCGACGTCGGCACCTCGCTGAAGTCCTTGTAAATGTTGAGCACGAAGAGCGCGAGAATCAGGTAGATGATCGAGCCGACATTGAATACGAGGAACGGCACGGCCGCTGCGACATGTCGCGCGCTGCCCGCGCGCATCAAGCTCGAGCGAACGGCCGACCAGCCGACCCGGACGATGAAGATCACGAGCGCGGGAATCTCCAGGAGGATCGCACCACCGGCCGCCTGGGCTTGACCGAGCACGAAGCCGACGGCGATCGCGAGAGCACCGAAGAAGAGAAGACCGACCTGGATCCGACCGGCCCACGAAGCGGGCGTCGCGTCACGCCGATGCCAGTACTCGATCAGTCCCATTCCGAGCAGCAGCAGGAAGCCGATCACCTGCGCCGTGACGTGACCGCCGATCACGTTCATCGGGTTGAACTGCTCGCCCCTGGCGAACGCGAACTGCGCGTAGACGCCGAGGATCGATCCGATGACCAGGGATGTAAGCCCGGCGATCGCTGAGAGCTGCGGAACGCTCAACAGTCCGGGCCCGATCCGCCGTGCCTCCACGATCGACCAGCCGAGGAGGAAAACGATGGCAGCGAGGACCGGGACGCTGAGCACCGCGCGCGCGACGAAGTTGCCGCTCCAAAACGCGCCGATGTAGAGGAGCACGGCCACAGCTAGCGCGACGCTCACGCCACGGACGATCCCCTCGTTCGCGGCACGTGGCGCGGTGCCGCCGAAGATCCATAAGCACGCAGCGGCGACACCGAGAGTGATCCAACCGAGCGTCCCGGCGTGCACATGCGTCAGGAGGACGGCGCGATCGAGCGTGCCGAACACCTTCGTGCCGTTCGCGACTCCGATCAGCACGGTGATGACGAAGATGAGCATCGCGCTCTGAAGCAACCACCCGATCTCCGGGCGGTAGCGCAAGGTCCCCACAATGTCCTCCCTCAGCGCGCTCGCGAGTCGAGAGCAACCACCTGCACGTTCTCGGGCAGCGAGCCGCGTGTCACCGACAGTTTGGCTACCGGCGTCAAATCCTTCACGCCGAGCTCGTGCAGAAGCCGGTCGAATGGTGCGTGCGTGTCTTTCTTCGCGTCCGGGTCGTACGACATCGGAACGACCACCTTGGGCTCGAGCTGGTGGACGACTTCGGCCGCCTTCGCCGCGGTGAGGTTGACGTCGCCGCCCGAGATCGGGACGAGCACGATGTCCACGTCGCCGAGGCGCTCGAGGTCGCCGGCGGAGAGCTCGTGGCCGAGATCGCCGAGGTGGCAGATGACGAGGTCGTCCAGCCGGATCGCGAATACGGTGTTTCGTCCCCGCGTCGAGCCCTTGGAATCGTCGTGGAAGGTCCCGATCCCGGTCACCAGAACCTCTTGGACCTCGTACTCGCCGGGACCACGCAGCACGACCGGCTCTCCGCCGACCGACTTGAGGCTCGAGTGCCCGGGATGGTCGTGGGAGATGGTCACGATGGCGGCCTCGGTCCTGGGGATGGCGTGCCCAGACTTGGGGTCGGGCGGATCGGCCAGCACGACCCCTTCGCGGCCGCGCATGCGAAAACAGGCGTGACCGAGCCAGGTCAGGTCCATGGAGCGGGCCGAGAATACGCGAAACACCGGGCGGGGCGGCGCCTCTCATTGCCCTCTTAGCCGTGACCCTTATCTATAGGGCCTCACAGGGCCAGTATCTGGGTCGCTCGGGCGGTGGTTGGAACCAGCGCGCAGCGCGTCAGCCACGAGAAAGGGAAGACAGCGATGACCGTATTCAGAGGCATCTTGATGACGTGGCCGGGCAGGCTCTTCGCCCTCGCCCTGGTCGCGGTCGTCGTCGGGGGTGCGGTCGTCGCGTCGCGGGTGAACGCCCCGGCGGCCAAAGCGGAGCTCCGCACGCAGGCCGTGACGACAGGCTCGGTGGTCCAGAGCGTGGCCGTATCCGGATCGGTCGCAGCGATGAACCAGACGAAGATGAGCTTCAAGACATCGGGCAAGATCGCCGCGGTCTACGTGTCCGTCGGTCAGCCGGTGACGGCCGGCCAGCCGCTCGCGAAGCTCGACACGACGGACCTCGAGACCGCACTCGCCCAGGCGCAGGCGAACCTCGTGACCGCGCAGAACAACTACAACCGCACCGCCTCCACGTCCGGCGACGCGCGGAGGGCGCTCGACCAGGCGCGCCAGCAGGCGGCACAGGATCTTGCGGCGGCGGAGGCCGCCGTCAACAAGCTGAGGACCAACTACGCCGCGGCGAAGAACAACTCGAACTCGCTCATGGGAACCGTGTACGCCGATCTCCAGACCTACCAGACCGGCATCGACACGGTCTACAGCCAGCTCGATGCGGCGCTGAACGTGACGGGCCAGAGCGGATCTGACTTCCGAAGCGCGATCAACGCGCTTTACGGCGGACTGACACCGATCACGAACGCGCGCAGCTTCTCGCTGAGCCTCCTGTCCCCCGCGCTCGGTGATTACCAGCGCGCGCGGAACGACCTCGGCGTCGCCACCGGGCAATTCGATACAGCCATCGCGGCCGGCGCCGACACGACGGCACAGAGCGCGAACTTCATCACGGCGATGAATGGCTACAACTTGACGATCTCGCGCCTGAACAGCGCGATCGACACCACGAACGGCCCGCTCACGCAGGTCTTGAGCGCGGTGACGTCGGCCCAGGCGTTCCTCAACAGCTCCGTCTCGCGCTACAACGTCGCCTACGACCCCTTGCGCGCGGCTCTCGCCACGCTGCTGACCACGGTGACGAACGAGCAGCAGCGCATCAGCGGGACCAAGACCAAGATCACGCAGGCGACGACATACCTCGGCACGATGAACGACGCGATCGGCGGCTCGCTCGTCGCGGCGATGCAGAACGTCACGACCACCGCTCAGCGCGGGCAGCAGTCGATCGACGCGGCGCAGACGTCACTGAACGCGAAGCCCTACGACCTTGCGAGCTCGCAGGCGAGCGTCGACAACGCGGTCGTCGCCGTCGATACGGCGCAGGCGAACCTCGCGAACGCGGTGGTGACGGCGCCGACGACGGGGGTGGTCGCCTCGATCGCGTCTCAGCCGGGCGAGACCGCGGCGAACCCCTTCATGGTCCTCGCAAACACGACCTCGCTGGTGCTGCACGGCACGCTTGGCGAGGGCGAGGTCGCCAAAGTGAAGCTCGGGCTCGTCGCGAACATCACCATCGACGCCGTCGGCGCCGCGCGCATGACCGGCCGTGTCACGTCACTCGATCCGATCGCGACGATCCAGTCGGGCGTGCCGGTGTACGGCGTCGACGTCACCATCGATCTTCCGAACGCGCAGGTGAAGCCCGGCATGACCGGGACTGCGACCGTGATCGTCGCGAGCAAACAGGGCGTCCTCACGGTGCCGAATCTCGCGATCCGTACGGCAGCCAACCGACGCTATCTCCAGGTCTTGAAGGACGGCGAGGCCGTCGACGCCGAGGTGACCTTCGGCATCGCGAATGACACGACGACCGAAGTCATGAGCGGGGTCGCCGAGGGCGACCTCGTGGTGCTGCCCGCGGCACGCACGACCGCAACGGCGCGGCCTGGTGTGGGAGGCGGCGGCCTTGGCGGCGGTCCAGGAGTCCTCGTCGGGCGATGACCCAGAGCGTCGTCCAGCTCCGCGGCATCACCAAGACGTACCGCATCGGTCGGGAGATCACGGTGAACGCGCTCCGTGGGATCGACCTGGATGTTCGGCCCGCCGAGTTCCTCGCGATCATGGGCCCGTCGGGCTCGGGAAAGTCGACGCTCATGAATGTTCTCGGCTGCCTCGATGTCGCGGATGGCGGCACGTACGTCCTGGCGGGCGAGAACGTCAACAAGCTCTCCGACGACCAGCTCGCGTGGATCCGCAACAAGCACATCGGCTTCGTCTTTCAGACCTACAACCTGCTCCCGCGACTGAACGCGATCGAGAACGTCGAGCTCCCGCTCATATATGGCGGCGACCGTCACGCTAGGAGAGAGCGCGCGCTCGCGGCGCTGGAGCAGGTCGGCTTGGGCGACAGGATCCATCACCGGCCGAGCGAGCTCTCTGGCGGTCAGCAGCAACGCGTCGCGATCGCACGTGCGCTGCTCAACGACCCGTCGATGATCCTCGCGGACGAGCCCACCGGGAATCTCGATTCGCGATCGAGCGCCGAGATCCTCTCGATCCTCCAGCGCCTGAACGACCTCGGTAAGACCGTGGTGATGGTTACGCACGAGAACGACGTCGCCGCGCACTGCAAACGTGTGGTGCGCATGCGCGACGGGCTCATCTCGGGGGACGAGCTCGTGCCACGCCCGCGCCGGGCACAGGACGAGCTCGCCATCGGAATCGGCGCGGCCGAATGAAGCTCTACGACTCGTTCCGGTCCGCGCTGCAGTCCCTCGTCGTCAACAAGCTGCGGTCAGCGCTGACGATGCTCGGCGTCATCATCGGCGTGGCCGCGGTCATCGCGATGGTGAGCGTGGGCAACGGCGCCTCTCAGAGCGTGCAGAACACGATCCTCAATCTCGGCTCGAACCTCGTGACCGTCACGCCGCAGTTCTCGACCGACCAGGGACTTCGCGGCGCCGGCGCGCAGGCGCAGAACCTGACGATCGACGACATGCGCTCGATTAAGGATCAGCTCGGCGACACGATCGCCGCCGCCGAGGCCGAGCAGCAGGCCGGCCGCTGGCAGATCACCGCGGCGGGAACGAACTGGCAGGCGCAGGTCACGGGCGTCACCGAGGACTACCCGATCGTGCGGGACTGGGGACTCGATTACGGCGACTTCTTCACGACGTCGGACCTGAACGTGAACGCGCAGGTTGCCGTTCTCGGATCCACGACCGCCGCGAACCTATTTGGCGACATCGACCCCGTCGGGCAGACCATCCAGCTGCGGCAGGCCTTCGGCGGCGGTGGTGGTCAGGGCGGCGCCACGCAGCGCGCGCGAATCCTGAACTTCCGCGTCGTCGGCGTGCTCGGCACGAAGGGCAGCACCTTCGGTCAGATACGCGACGACCAGATCCTCGTGCCGCTCACGACCTCGCAGCACGTGCTCACCGGACAACTGAATCGCGTGAACCAGATCGTCATCAAGGCGACCTCGAGCGAGACGATGGAGATCACCACGAGCGATGTATTCAACATCCTCCTGCAGCGCCACGACATCGCCGATCCCGCGAGCGCGGACTTCATGGTGACGAACCAGAACGACACGCTCGCCGCCCTCGGATCCGTCACCGGCACCTTCACGCTGCTGCTCGGGGCGATCGGCGGGATCTCGCTGCTCGTCGGGGGCATCGGGATCATGAACATCATGCTCGTGTCAGTGAACGAACGGACGCGTGAGATCGGCATCCGCAAGGCCGTCGGCGCGCGACGCGGGGACATCCTCAACCAGTTCCTGATCGAGGCGGTCGCGCTCACGGGTCTCGGCGGGGTGCTCGGCATCCTGCTCGGGTGGGCTATCACCGAAGTCGTCCACCGAATCCCGCAGGCGGCGAGCCTGCCCCTCCTCATCACGAGCGGGACGGTGATCATCGCCGTCGGCGTTTCGGTCGCGATCGGAATCGTCTTCGGGCTGTATCCCGCCCTGCGCGCGGCGCGGCTCCACCCGATCCAGGCACTCAGGTACGAGTAGCGAACAGAGGGGACTGATGTGAAGACGCCACAGATCGCGATCGGAATAATCGCCGCGCTCGCACTCGCGGGCGGCGGATTCGCCGCTGGCATGACCTTCGACAGAGCGCAGACGACGAGCACGAGCACGACAGGCGCCACGGGTGTGACCGGGCCTCGCGGCGGGACCGGCGCGCGCGGCGCACTCGGCGCCGGCGGCGCCGGTGCTCTCGCGGGGCAGCAAGCCGTTACCGGCCGGATCCTCGCCGTGAACGACGGTTCGATCACGGTGGCCGCGGTCGAGCGCGCGCCGGGCGGGGCGAACGCGCAGGCGTCGGCCGCGCCCGCGACGACGTCACAGATCGTCCTCATCGGGACGAGCACGCGGATCGTGAAGACGACCGAGACCGACGTGAAGCAGAGCGATCTCAAAGTGAACGACCAGGTCACGATCGTCGGGACCACAGACGCCGCCGGGCTGCTGTCCGCGACCGCGATCGTCGTGGGCCCAACGAACATCCTGGGACAGCTCCTCGGCACGCAGACCGGCAACGCCGGACTCGGCGGTGGCGGCGCGAGACCGAGCGCGAGCCCGACAAGGGCACCGTAGCCCCTCTCGACTAGCGTCATGGTGTGACGCGCGGATTCCGGCTCCCCGACCGGACCTACCAGCCCACGATCTTCGAGCGTCTCGCCATCGACGAACTGGACCAGCAGGAGATACTCGCCGCGTGGCCCTCGCCCGAGGCCGACCCCGAGGTCTGGCGGTCGCTCGAGCTCGCGTACGACACGCTCGTGAAAGACATGGGCGGGTTCGCACCGCTCGATCTGACGGGGGCCCCTACCCCTTCGGGGGCCCCTGCCCCCGCCACCGACGAATCCACCCCGCTCGGACGCTACTTCTTCGTCTACGTGGACTTGGCGGCGCTCGCGGACGTGCGCCGGTTCCACGCGAAGCGCGGCATACCTGACGACGTCTCGTGGGCCACACTCTCCGACCTCGGCCGCAACCTCGCGCGCGATCGCCTTCTGCTCGGCGACGGAGGCCTACGCACGAGCGGCTGGCTCACGCTCCATTTCCGCGGCTCCATCTATCAGCTCGGCCGCCTTCAGTTCAACCGCATGACCGTCCGCGCGGCACACCTCGCGGACGCGTTTCGCGAGGGCGATCCCGCGCTCGGCATTCACATACCGGAGAGCGGGTCGCTCACGCCTGAGGCGTGCGACGACGCGCTCGCGCGGGCGCACCCATTCTTCGCGCGCCATTTCCCGGAGACGCCAACGCGTCTTGGGATCTGCACGTCATGGCTCCTCGATCCGCAGCTCGGGGACTACCTCACGCCGGACTCCAACATCATGCGATTCCAGGGCCGCTTCACACTGGTCGGCGACGGCCACGACGGTGACGCCGACGTCCTGCGCTTCGTCTTCCATCGCATCGCGCCGAACATCGACGATCTCCCTCAGCGCACGACGCTCGAGCGCGCGATCGTCACGCATCTGCGCGCGGGGAAACACTGGCGGAATCGGACTGGCTGGCTCCAGCTCTGACGCCGATCAGCCTTCGCGGAGTGGGCTGTATCAGCAGCCGACCTTGCCTCACATTTTTTCGGGCGCGCTGACGCCGAGCAGTCCCAGGGTCTGACGAAGCGCGACCTGCACGGCTTGCACCAGACGCAAGCGTGCCTTCGAGCGGACGACCTCGGCCTCGTCGACGACGCGGTGGTCGCGGTAGAAGCCGTGGAACGCGCCGGCGAGCTCGAGCGCGTACGTCGTGAGCTGGTGCACGCCGTAGTGCAGACGGATGTCGTCGACGAGCTCGGGGAAGCGAAGGACAAGCCTCACGAGGTCGAGCTCGCCTTTCTGCGTGAGCAGCGACGTGTCCGCCCCATCGGTGTTGATGCCACGCTCCGCGGCGGTCCGCAGGATGCTCGCGATGCGCGCGTGCGCGTACTGCACGTAGTAGACGGGGTTCTCGTTCGATTGCTGCACCGCGAGCTCGAGGTCGAAGTCGAGCTGCCGATCGGCACTCGACTGCAGGAAGAAGTAACGCGTCGCGTCCTTGCCGACGGCTTCGATGACCTCCTCGAGCAACAGGAACTGGTTCGTGCGTTTCTGCATGCGCTTGAGCACGCCTTCGTGCAGGAAGCGCACGTACTGGTAGAGGACGACCTCGAACTTCTCGAGCAGACCCAGCGCCTGCATCGCGGCGCGCATCTGGATGAGGTGGTAGTGCGTGTTCGAGCCCCAAATGTCGATTTTCTTGTCGAACTTCCGCTCGCGCAGCGACTGGACGTGGTACGCGATGTCCTTGCCGAGGTACCCCGGCTCGCCGTTCGAGCGAACGAGGACCCAGCCCTCCTTGTCGTCGACCGCCTCGCTCGCCTCGAGCCAGACCGCGCCGTCCTTGTCGTAGACCTTCCCGAGCTTCCGCAGCTCGGCGAGGATCTTCTCGAAGTAGCCCGACCGCATCATCTCGGCCTGCGAGAACCAGGTGTCGTAGCGAATGCCGAGCATCGCGGTCACCCGCTTCGCCTCGCCCAGGACCCACGCGACCCCTTCGGGTGCGAATTGCTTGGCCTGCTCCTCGAGCGGGAGCTTCATCCACTTGTCGCCTTCGCGCGTCTTGATCTCCGCCGCGATGTCCTTCACGTACTCGGCCGGGTAGGCATCAGCCGGGATCTCGATCTGCTCGCCGTGTAGCTGCCGGTAGCGGATCGCGATAGAGCGGCCGAACGTGTCGAACTGCGTCCCGGTGTCCTCGACGTAGTACTCGCGCCCGACGGTCGCTCCCGAGAACTCGAGCACCGACGAGAGCACGTCCCCGAGGGGCCCGCCGCGCGCGTTCGCGACGGTGAGCGGTCCAGTCGGATTCGCGGAAACGAACTCGACCTGCATGCGCTTGCCGGCGAGCACCTTCGAACGGCCGAAGTCCGTGCCGGCCCACACGATCTCGTCGACCTGTCCGGCGAGCCACTTCTCGTCGAGGCGCACGTTCACGAAGCCGCTCAGCTCTTCGACCGCGGCGATCGGAGGACCGATCCGAACCCGCTCCGCGATCGCCTTCGCGATCTCGCGCGGGGGTTTCCGCGCTTGCTTCGCGAGCTTCAGCGCTACGTTCGAAGCGTAGTCGCCGTGCTCCGGATTGGCCGGACGCTCGACATCGATCGGGACGCCGTCCACGTCAGGCCAGCCCAGCTCGGTCGAAGCGCGCGCGAGGCCCTCCCTGATCGCGGCGGCGATCTGGTCGCGCAGGAGCGTGGTCACCCGCGCGAGTCTGGGACAGCGAGCGTCATCACGCGACTGGTACCGCCCTGTCAACGTCGCCGCTGGGCTCGTGCCTCGCGAACAGACGCCAGGTGAAGAACGCCGCGAGCCCGTACGCGACCACGAGCGTGACGATGTTCGCGGTGAAGCCGTCCGGCCCGAGCCGCACCCGGATCGCCCCGGAGAGGATCGCGCCGACGGCGTTGGCGGCGGCCCAGGCGAGCGCGAAGATCGCGTTGGCGCCTGCACGTTCGGCGGGCGTGAATGACGAGAGCTGGAAGGCGTTCACCGTCCCGCTCGCGCCGAACATCAGGAAGTGCCGCACGGCGAGCGCGCCCACGGCGATCCACAGCTGCCCGGCGAAGGCCGCCGTGAGCGCGAACGGCAGCGAGAGGAGCTCGACCACCACGATGGAGGGGATCGCGCCGATGCGCGATGCCAGATACCGGCCGTGCATCAGCGCGCCGATGCTGCCGGCGACCGCGAGAGTACCGAGAACCAGTCCGAGCGCCGAGAACGGCACGCCGTAGCGGTCCGCGAAGAAGAGATTCAGGAACGGTAGGAAGCTCCCGGCGCCGAACCCGAAGAGCGCTTCGATCACGAGGAATCGCCTGAGAAGATCGTTGCGCGTCGGTGCCGCGAGCGTCTCGTGCCCGACCGGCACGTTGCGGATCGCGAGCACCGGTATGAGCGAGAGCGCCGCGATCACGCCCCCACTGGCCACGAGCATGCGTAGCGTGAGCGCGTCACCCGGATCCGCGCCGACGAGAGTGGCCACGGGCGCCGCGAGCGCCCCGGCCAGCGTGCTCGAAAGGAACGCCGCGGTCGTTCCAAGCGCGATCTGCTGGCCGAAGCGCGTCGCACGCCCCTGGATGTCCGTCGCGTCCGCGAGGAGCGCAGCGCCAGAGGACGTCGCGACGATCCCGCCGAAACCGACGAGTGCCGCGGAGACGAACAGCGGGGCGACCGCGTTGAACAACAGGATCCCGACGATTCCCGCGCCGGTCAGCGTGCCTCCGGCGACGATGGCGACGCGCCGTGAGCGCCCGCGGGCAAAGAGCGCCGCGGGAACGGCGCCGGCGACCACGCCGATCGCCTGCGCGCCAGCGAGAAGTCCGATGGCAAACTCGTCGAAGCCGAGCGCGCGGTAGAGGAAGTTGAGATAGAAGGAGGCGACGCCGAGCCCGAAGCTGCCCAGCGAGGCGGCAACGAGATAGAGGACGGCATCGCGCCGCCCCAGGCGAAGGGGCCCCGGGGGCAGAGGGCCCTGATGGGGTGGGGGGCCCAGGGTCGCTGCTATTGCGGCTGGCCGAGCGTCAGGTCGACGGTCTGCTCTCTGCCATCGCGGATGAAGGTGAGCTTCACCCTGTCGCCCGGCCGGAACTTGACCATCACGGTCTGCAGCGGGTGCTCCGCGTCGATCACCTGGTCGTTCACCTTTGTGATGATGTCGTTTGGGCGGATCCCGGCCTGGTCCGCGGGAGAACCGGGCACAACCAGCGTCACGATGATCCCGGTCGTACCGCCGGGCAATCCGAGCTGCGCCGCCTGCCGTGTCGTGAGCTGCTGGTACTGGATTCCGATGAACCCGCGAACGACCCTGCCGTTCTTGATGAGCTCGTCGGCGATCTGGCGCACGGTGTTGCTCGAGACGGCGAAGCCCAGACCGGTCGCGTTGCTCGCGACGAGCGTGTTGACCCCGATGACCTGGTGCGTCGCGGCCCAGATGAGGGGACCGCCCGAGTTACCAGGGTTGATCGCGGCATCGGTCTGGATGAGGTCCTCGAGCACGATCTGCGGCGACTCGGCGACGCGGCGGCCCTTCGCGGAGACGATTCCCTGCGTGACGGTGTTCTGGAATTCGCCGAGGGGGCTTCCGATCGCGACTGCGATCGAGCCGATCGGGACCTCGTCGCCGTTCGCGAGCACCGCCGCCTTGAGTCCCTGCGCCGGGACCTGTAGCACGGCGAGGTCGGTGACTCGATCGCGACCGACCAGCTTCGCCGAAACCTTCTTGTCGCTCGAGAAGACGACGTCAAATGCGGCGCCCGCGTCCGTCGTCCGCGGGTCTTCAACGACGTGATTGTTGGTGATGATGTAGCCCTGCTGGGCGTCGACGACGAAACCCGAGCCGCTCGATTGCTGCTGGCCGTTCGCCGCGTAGTTGATGACGGTCACGACGCTCGGCAGGAGGTCCTGAACGACACTGACCGTCACCTGATCGAGCGCGCTGCTGCCGATGGGTGCGGTCGCGACAGGCAGGGCCGACCCGCCCGCTGGCGGCGGGGTCGCCTGGGGAGCGTTCCGGGAAGCAACGTACGTGGCCGCGGCGCCGCCTGCGATCCCGCCGATGATGGCGCCGACGAGGAGGAGCGCCGCCGCCCGCCCGCTGTTCACGCCGGAACTATCTGCGAGGAGCCCTCGCTGTTTCGCCGTTCGCGCCCGCGGCTGCCTTGCGGCGCCGAGCGGTCGGCCGCACCGCATCGGGCTCGACCATTTGACCGACCGCGGTCGCGCGTACCTCGAGATCCACATGGGCGTCGGGCTCGATGGTCACGTTCCACGTCGAGGCGATCTCCAGCTGCTGGTAGACGCGCTCGAAGCCCTGTTCGGAGTTGGTGATCGAGTAGATCGGCCGCGTCGTCACCTCGCACGGAGGATCGATAGCAATTGCGATGTCAAAGTGACGCGATTCGGAGTGGACGGCGATTTCTGACACGTGCCGGGCGTCGATCGGCTTCCCGGCGGTCGTCTTGCGCGTCCCGACGGTGATCACGTCGGCCGGGTTCTGCTCGGAAAGCAGTCCAACGTTCGACGAGCTGGTGAACTGGAGAGTGATCGCTTCCTCGCCGTCGTTGCGCAGGCGGTAGCGCACACCGGCGGCGAGCCCTTCGTCCGCGATGCGGATGTCCTTGCGGACCCCGAGACCAGGAAGGCTCGCGAGAGCGCGCGCCGGCGGCTCGAGGATGAGGCTCACGGTGCGGGCCTCGCGCTGCGGGGTCAGCTGGTAGTGGTACGCGTGCAGCGATACCGGCTCGGCCTTGCCCACGCGGAAGCTGTCCTGGAAGAACGCGCGGCGCGCGACGTCGTACTCCAGGAGCTTGGAGAGCCCTCGCTCTCGCGCGCGCACCGCCTCGTGGATGGACTTGGTCTCTTTCTCGGCAGCCTTGCCCACGAGCACCTTGCCGGATTTCTCGGCGCGGCGCAGCGCGTCGTGCTCCGCCTCAGGGCGGCGCGCGAGCGTATCCACGAGGTTCGTCGCCGAGGCGTAGATGTCCCACTCGATCACGGCGCCGCCCTGCACGTGCACGAACACCGCACCGGCGTTCCCACGGAAGATATATTCGTCGTAGCCGTCGACGTCGTAGTCGCGCTGCTCTCCGGCGGCGGTACGACGCTCCGACAGGATCCGTTCCGCCTTCAGGAGCGAGGCATACGCGTCTGCGCGGAGGTGCGGGAAGTAGATCCCGCCGAAGACACCGTGCCAGTACACGTCGTTTCCCTGCGCGCGCCACAGGTTCTGCTGCGCCTGACGGACCTCGGCGGACGCGTCGAGGATGCTGCGGCGCGCGAGCTCCTCGCTCACGATAAGCATCCGCTTCTGCAGTCCATTGGACTCGGGATATTTCGCGAAGAAGTTCCGCCAGAGCGGCGCGACGACGAGGGCCGAGAGGTCATCGCCGAGCTTGTTCCGCGCTTGCGCGTAGCGCTTCGCCGCGTTTGGCTCGAGCGCCCATTCCGCCATCTCGGGATATGACCCACCGGGGATGTAGATGCGCTTCGCGGGTTTCTGGAAGATCCACGCGTCCTCGAGCGTCGTCGTCTGGATCCAATCAGCGGCCGCGAGCGCGGAGAAGAATTGCTCGAGCCAGCCGTCCTTGTGGACACGCTGGTAGGTGCCGGGCCAAGCCCCGAACTTCTCGCCGTCGTCGGCGTAGACGACGAGGCGCGCGCCCTCATCGGCTCGCGCGCGAAGCTCTTTGATCGTCTGGCTCACGTCGCGGAAGGGGATGAGGTATCGGAGCTTCACGCTCCCGGGGAAGACGATGAGAGGGAGGCCCTGGTCTTCGGTGACGTACGACTCGCCGAGCTCCTGTGGGCGAAGACCCGCCTGGAGGAAGTGCTCGTCATCGAGCACCGTGTACGCGACGCCCGCTTCGGCGAGAAGCGATGGAAGGTGCGGCTCCCACACGCGCTCGGTCAACCACGCCCCGAGGGGGCGCTGTCCGAAGATCGCGTGGACACGGTCGGAAAGCGCTCGAATCTGGCCGACGCCGTCGCGCCGCGGAACTCCAACGAGAACCGGCTCGTAATAGCCACCGGAGAGGAGCTCGATCTGACCCCGACGGACGAGGTCGGCGATGTCACCAATGACGTCTGGACGGTTGGCCTCCAGCCAGTCGAGCAGCGGCCCGGAGAAGTGGAGACTGGCCTTTACTTCGGGGTGTCGATAGAGAGTGGCGACGAGCGGGGCGTACGCCCGCTCGGTCACATCCTGGAACACTGACGGGAAGTTCCCGGCCGGCTGGTGCTGGTGAAACACCAGCGCCAATCGCAGGCGATCGGCCACTGAAGACGCATTTTACCAAAAATGGTTGTGCCGTACGGTCTTCGTACAGAATGCTCGGCTGCTTGTCGACGAACTCGACATGGAGCCGTTAGTCACTCAGGCTTGGCCCAGTTGTTCGGACGCCTGATCCTCTACGTGGCGCTGGCCCTCGCCCTCGGCATCGTGATCGTGAGCGCGTGCGGGCCGCAACCGCAGGCGCAGCCTTCACCCGCGACCCCAAGCGCGTCCGCTTCCCGTTCACCGACGCCCACAACGGCGCCGAGCGCCACCGCCACGGCGCGACCAAGCCCCTCGGCCACAACCGCCCCGACCGCGGCGCCGACCGCCGGGTCGACGCCCGCAGCCGCGTGTCCTCGCACCACCGGAGGTAACGCGAGCAACCAAGCCCAGCTGGTGGCGGTGCGAGTCGCGCACCAGCCCGGCTTCGATCGCCTCGTGTTCGAGTTCGGGCAGAGCACCGCACCCGGGCCCTTCGGGATGCCCGCCTACACCATCGAGACCGCGAGCTCGCTCTCCGGACCGAGCGGCCAGCCGGTGCCCATTACCGGCAATGCTCTCTTCGGCGCCAGGTTCCAGAACGCCTCGACCCAGAACCCGACCGGCGGTCCGAGCTACACCGGCAGCACCGACATCAAGCCGGCCACGCCGCTCATCAATCACATCAAGCTGGTCGAGGACTTCGAGCGGGTGCTGCTGTGGGGCGTCGGCCTCGACCGCCTCGCCTGCCCGAAGGTGCTCGAGCTCGCCGGACCCTTTCGGGTCGTTCTCGATTTCCCCACCCCGCCGTGAGCCATAATTAGGTCTCCGCAAGAACCTCAAAGGGGAGCGACCCATCGTGGCTGAAGCCCAGAAGCTGAGCGTCCGCCCGCGCGAAGTCCTCGGTAAGAAGGTCAATGCCCTTCGCCGCAAGGGCCTGCTCCCGGGCGTCGTCTTCGGGGGGCACGCCGACTCGACGCCGGTCGAGACCGATCATCACACCTTCGAGCTTTCCTACCGCCGCTGGGGCAACACGACGCTCCTTTCCTTGACCGGACTCGATGGCGGTGAAGTGCCAGCCCTGATCTACGACGTCAGCCGCGATCCGGTGACCGGTCGCATGCTCCACGTGGACTTCGCGCGCGTTTCGCTCACCGAGAAGACTCACGCCGACGTGCCGCTCCACTTCGTAAAGGAATCGCCCGCCGTGCGGACGCTCGGGGCGGTCCTCCTCCATGCGCGTTCCGAGGTCTCGGTCGAGGCGTTCCCGCAGGACATGCCCCATTCCATCGAGGTCGACCTCTCAGGACTGCTGGAGATCGACGACGCGATCTTCGTCCGCGACCTCGTGGTCGACGCGACCTTGATCAAGATCGAGAACGACCCAGACGAGCTCGTCGTCAAGGCTGTCCCGGTCAAGGTCGAGGAGGAGAAGCCTGCCGAGGTTGCCGCGCCCGTGGAGGGCGAGGTGGCTGCGGAAGGCGAAGTGGGCGAAGCTGCCGCACCGGCGGCTGGCGCAGAGGGCGCCAAGCCGGCCGCAGCCGCGGGCGCGAAGCCGGCCGCTGCCGCGGGCGCGAAGCCTGCCGCAGAAGGCGCAGCCAAGGGTGCACCAACGAAGGCGCCCGCTGGCGGTCCCCAGAAAAAGAAGGAGTAGCGAGGGCGAGCGCCGCCGGGTGACCGTCGGGCCACCCGACGTCGCTCGCGCAGCCTTCTAGGTCTGGAAGTCCGTCAGCGACGCATCCGGAAACGGATTGTCGGCGTGCTCGAGGCTTCGCAATTCGACTTCGTCATCGCCCGCATCGCCTTCGCGCGCCAGCGCGGCCGCTCGGCGGAAGCGATGCGCGTGCGAGCGAAAGCGCTCGACCGCATAGTCGGCGGCCTGGCCCGTCGTGACCAGGAACGGCCAGTCGCTCGACTGAGCCAGCAGGAGCTCGCGCACCGCCTGTCGCGCGGCGCGCTCGCGGAACGGGTCATCCCTGGGCCCTCTGGCGCGAAGCGCGTCCATCTCGCGCGCTAGGCGCGTGAGCTCGTCCCACATCCAGCCCGTCCCCTCGTTCAGCCAGGTCGAGTGATCGTTGTTCTTCCCCCACGACCCCTCGGAGAGGGCGATGCGCTCTTTCGGCGGCTCCCGTTCGAGGTACTCCGCAGCCGTGGCGACGCGCACATCCGACTCCGTGAGCTCGCGGAGCACGAGCCCGAGCCAATCCACACCTTCGAACCACCAGTGACCGAAGAGCTCGCTGTCGAAGGTCACTGCGAGCATCGGCTCACGACCGTCGGCGCTCCGACCGGACAGCTCGTCGCGGACGACGCCCACGAAGTGGCTCGCGTGCTCGCGGGCGCGCTCAGCCGCGCGGTCTGGCGAGTAGTCCTCTTTTTCACCGAGCCCTTTGTGTACCGACGTCACCCGCCAGTAGCGGAGGCCGCTCGTCGTGTCCTTGCGATGGAACTCGCGGTACTGCGCATCGCCGGGGTAGCCCGTGAACGCCGACCAGACTTGACTCGAGACGCGGTCGTGCCGCGCGATCGCAACGACATCGGAATCGCCCACGTAGTAGGGACGCAGGAGATCGACGTCGCTCGATGTTGTCGACGCGTCGATGACCTGGACGCGTTCTTCGTGCGGGGCCAATCGACCGAGCTCGCTTTGCCCATGACGGCGCCTGACATCCCCCGCCGGACGCGCGTGCCCCGGCAGAAGTGCGGCGTCGGTGAAGAAGTGCGTGATGCCGTGCGCTGCGAGGGCCTTCTCGAGGCCGGGCGCGTATGCGCATTCCGGCAACCAGATCCCGGTCGGGTCGAGTCCGGTGAGACGGCGCGACGAGCGGCGGCCGATACGAAGCTGCGCCTCGACCGATGGCGGATCGAGCAGCGGCACATAGCCATGGGTCGCGGCCGAGGTGAGGATCTCGACGTGGGCGCTCTTCGCGAGGCCTGCGAACGCGCCGACGAGGTCGCGCCCGAAGCGTCCGCGGTACGCCTCGCGCAAGCGACGGTACGAACCGACATAGAAATTGGCGATCTCGGCACGGCCATGGTCCGATGC
>JBOGTG010000107.1:0-3433 GCA_050692175.1 Candidatus Limnocylindria bacterium
TTGAAGGGAAGGCCTTTCGGCGCACCCCGCAGGGTCGCACGCAGGTCTCGCAGGGCAGCGGCCAATCGCTCGAGGTTCTGACGATCTCGCGCGTACGCGATGTCGATATCCTCGGTGAGCGTCGTCGATCCATGAAGGTTTCCGGAAACGCCGCCGATCAGGACGAACTTGACCTCATGCGCGTCTAGAACACGCAGGATCGCGGTCGGATCGAACTCAGCGGGCTCGTCGGGCACGACGGATCGTCCTCAACCACCGGGCTCCCGCAGCCGTGTGCTTGAGGCGCTCCTCGGGTGTCATACGAAGCGACGAAACGAACTGGGTCCGGTCGACTCCACCACCGGAGCGCATCACCATGTCGAGCTCCTGACCGGCCGCGGCCATGATGCGCTCGAGCGTGCCGTGCCGAGGATCCTGTTGACCTCGCTCGATTGCCGAGATCATCGGCTGTGGGATCCCGGTGCGCTCCGCGAGCTCGCGCTGGGTCAGGCCCACTCGCTTCCGTGCCGCAAGAGCCAGCCGACTCGCCTTCATATATGGAAAAGCATATCAGTTAGCTGAGCCGAGCGCGGACCTCCGCGAAGAGGTCCACATAAGTCTCGACCACACGTGGCCACGTATAGGTGCGCGTGACGAAGTCCGCGCCGGATCGGCCGAGGCGATCGCCAAGCGCGGGATCGTCCGTCAAGAGCTCGCAGATCTCCGCGAACTCCGCCGTGCTGCGGTACGCGAGGCCCGCGCCGGCGCGACGAGCCATGCCCGCGAGCACCGGCGAGCGCGCGTCGACGATCGCCGGACGACCCGCGGCCCAAGCCTCGAGGGTGACCAGCGAGAGCGACTCGAGCAGGCTCGGCATCACGAGCGCGGCGCAGCCGGCGAGCGCGTCCCACTTGTCCTGCTCCGACAGGCGGCCGAGATGGACGATGCCGCTCGTCTTGGGAAGCCTGATCTCGGCGTCGCCGATGAGCACGAGCGACACATCGTGCGTCGGATCGCTCACTCGCCAGCGTTTGTAGTTGGCGAAGAGCTCGCGGGAGCCCTTGCTCACGCCGATGCGCCCGACGTAGAGGAGGTACGGTCCGGTGATGCCGTGCTTCTCACGGAAGCGCGCCGCGTTCCCCTCGGTAGGTATCTCGATGCCGACGCCGACGATCTCATTCGAGACCCGCTCGTTGCGAAAGCGGCGCCACACCATCCGGCGCTCCTCCTCGGTGTTGTACGCGATCGCGCGCGGACCGTGGAACACCGGCTTGTACGCGGCGAGCCCGATCGCGGACTCCTCGTGCGCGGTCGGCACGAGCACCGCGCGCTCCGGCACGAGCGGGAGCCCGAGGACGGTCGGGTAGTAGATGTAGGTGAAGAAGAGCACGTGGTCGTAGTCCCGCCCGCGCCTAAAGAGGAAGTCGAGGAGCTCCGGCGCGTAGGGGCCCTGCGCGTCGACAAAGGCGCGCTCGTCATCCAGGGTATGCCCCGCGCGGAAGGCGCGGCGCTCGTAGAGCTTGAAGTTCCACGCACGCGGGCGCTCGACCGGGAAGCGGCGCACGGTCACGCCGTCGACCCGATCGAGTCCCGCGGTGAGGTCGCCCTTCCACGTGAGGTAGTCGGTCGAGTTCGTGGTGGCGACCTCGATTTCGAAGTGCGGTCGGAGGCGCTGCACCACGGAGCGCGCGTGAGCCTCGGCACCCCCGGGAACGTCGCCGTAGCGCTGCACGACGACGAGGAGGCTCGGCGCGCTCAATTCGCCACCAGATCGACGAGCTGCTCGAGGCGGGCGTCGAACGCGGGCCAGGCGCACTCGCGCTCGACGTACGCGCGGCCCGACGCGCCGAGCGCATCGCGTCTCGCGAGGACCGCGGCAAGGGCCCTCGCGAAGCCGCCGCGGTCGTAGGCAACCCCGCCGGCAGCCCGGGCCGCCTGCCCGGTGGTGACCTTGTTCTTCGCGGACACAAGGCACGGCGTTCCGACCTGCCACCCCTCGAGGAGGACAATCCCCAGGCTTTCGAGGTGCGAGGGCAGGACGAGCACGTCCGCGGCCTCGAGGAGCGCGTACTTGTCCTCGTCGCTCACGCGGCCGAGCGACACGATGTCGTCGCGCTCAGGTAGTGGCATCCGCAGAGTGCCTGCGAGAACGAGCGATCCCGCACCGCCATCGTCACGGTACCGGGTCCAGTCCGCGATGAGCTCGTCAACGGCCTTCCCCGCGCTCACCTGCCCGAGGTAGAGGACGAGCGGCCCGCGCGGTGCGTAGTGCTCGCGGAATGGCTCGGCGTCGTGCCAGGGCGGCGGTTCCAGGCCGATGCCCAGCACCTCGCTCGGGATGTGCTCGTTGCGGAAGCGCGAGTGGACCAGGTCGCGCTCCTCTGGCGTGAGAAAGCCGAATGCGCGCGGAAGCTGGAAGAGCGCGCGGTACGGCACCAGGCGGAGCGGTTCCTCGTCGTGCGCGGTCGAGATGAGGGCGGCGCGCTCGGGCACGAGCGGCAGTCCCGCCGCCGTGGGCTCGTAGATGTACGTGTAGAAGAGGATCGCGCCGTAGCCGCCGCCTTCACCGTGGAGGAACTCGAGCAGCCCGGGCGTGTGGGGACCCTGCAGTGCCAGCCATGCCTCCTCGTCGGCGAGCGTGTGCGGCTCGAAGAGGACATGCCGCTCGGCGTCTTTGAACGCCGGGCTGCGCGGCCCCGTGACCGCGAAGCGTCGGACGCGCACCGGACCGTCCATCGACTCATCAGCTGGGAAGTGCGGCGCCCAGCTCCAGTAATCGAGGGCGTTGGTCGTCGCGACCTCGACCTCGTTGACCATCGCAAGACGGTGAGCGACGACGCGCGCATGGGATTCCGATCCGCCGACGACCTCGGCGCCGTAGCGCTGGACGACGACCAGGATCCTCACTCGATGCCGGCGAGGTAACGTTCCGCGTTCCGCTCGGGCGAGAGCAGGCGGCGGAGGATCCGCACGCCGCGCGAGTACTTCGCGTACGTGTCCGGCTTCTGGAGCTCGAGCATCGCCCTCGCGAGCTCGTCTGCGCTGCGGACGACCGGCCCGGCCGCGTGGTACGGCGCGAAGCCATCGGCCTCCGAAAAGATGCACGGCAGGCCCGCCCATACGGCCTGGGTGACGACGGCGCTCTGGAAGACGTCGTCGTAGAAGAGGACGACCGCGTCGGCGGCCGCGACGTACTCGCCCATCGTGTTGTATTCGGTGTTGATCACGACGTTCGACTTCGTCTTCGCGAGCGCAATGATCTCGTCGAAGTAGCGTGGTTCCCAGTCCGACCTGGTGCCCGATAGGACGAGCACGGCGTCGTCGGGCAGCGCCTCGATCACCTCCTTGTAGCGCTTGCGGGCGAAGAAGAAGCCGGGCGACACGAAGATGAACCTGTCGGTCGGCAGACCGAACCTCGCGCGGAGCTTCCGCTTCTCCTCCGCGTTCCGCGGGA
>JBOGTG010000108.1:0-5691 GCA_050692175.1 Candidatus Limnocylindria bacterium
GCGCAGGGCGGGGCGAAGCCGACGCCGCCGCCGCCCGTACGCGTCGCGGCCACACCGTCCACGACTCCAGGGGTGGGGGCCCCAGCCGCTCCGGTGCAGATCGTCAAAGTCACGGCGCCGCCCGCGCCGGCGAAGGGCGTTCCGGACGAAGCCACGGTGGAGGCGAAGCACCGCTCCGCGCTCGCCGCCGCGGTCCATGCACGCACGCGGCCCGAGGCGACCTCGGCGGTCGTGCTGAAGAACGCAGAGACGATCACGCATGCCGAGCGCAGTGACCTCACGGGCGCCGCGGACCTCCTCGCGCGCACCGGGCTCGCCGCAATGGCTAGGCCCAAGCAGAACCCCGAGCCTGCCGTCGCGGAACGCAAGGTCGTCGTCTTCACGCCTCGTCCGGTCGCGGAGCTCGAGGCCGAGCTCGCGCGCCAGATCCCGACCGGGAACCCGGCGGGCGATGCCGGGGTTGCCCACGTGCGCGCGACGATCCTCATCGCTGCGCGTGACGCCCGCGCGACCGAGGCCGCTCTCGATGCTGCGCGCAGACTCATCGCGCTCCACAAGATGCAGGCCGCGTCCGACGTGCTCCTCGATCTCATCGCTGCCGGCTTCAAGGATCGCGAGGCGCAGCGCCTTCTCATCGAGGTGAACTGCGAGCTCGGCCGCCCCGACACCGCGCGGGAGAAGTGCCACCTTCTCGGCGCCGCGTACCGCCTCGACGGTCAGGGCGCCGTCGCCGAAGATGTCGAGCGGCTCGCCGCGATCCTCTAGCTGACCTAGGAGGGCGGCGAGGACAAACGCGTCCGCGCCCCGCCAACACGATCGAGGAACGGCCTGGCCAGGAATGTGATCACGAGACCCGCGACGAAGCCGCCGATGTGTGCCCAGTAGGCGACACCGCCGGACTGCTCCGTCACCGCGATCGCGCCGAGCCCGTTGACGAACTGGAGCAGCGCCCAGACGCCGATCATCACGACGGCCGGGACCATGACCGGGCGCAGCAGGACGAAACCGAGCGCAATAAGCACCTTCACTCGGTTTGTCGGGAAGAGCACCAGGTACGCGGCCATGACGCCGCTGATCGCGCCACTCGCGCCGAGGCTGGGGATGATCGAGTCGGGCTGACTCAGGACGTGAGCCAGGCTGGCGATGACGCCGCAGATCACATAGAAGATGACGTACTTCACGTGGCCGTATGCCTTTTCGATGTTGTCACCGAAGATGAAGAGAAACAGCATGTTGCCGCCGATGTGCAGCCAGCCACCGTGCATGAACATCGAGCTGAAGAGCGTCAGCCAGATCGGATTCGGCCCCGGTGCTTCTTCGATCTCGAAGACCCCGTCTGGTGTGATCACCTCGACCGGTCCAACGATGTCTATTCCTGACGTGATTTCCGCCGGCACAGCGGCGTAGCCGTTCGTGAAGTTCGGGTCGACGAGCTGGTAGAGGAAGACGACGATGTTGATCGCGATGAACGCCAGGTTGAAGTAGGGAATGCCCGGCCGGCTGCCGGTGTCCTCGTCCCCGATCGGGATCACGGGCGCATTCTCGGCAGGCTGGCGGCCAAGCGCCAATTCGGCATGGCGCGGGCCGGTCCGGCCCGCACGGGTACACGGCGTGCCCTGCACGGTCCTCGATGCGGCTCTCGAGGTACTGCGGACGCGAACGGCTCCCGGGCGGGCGGCGGCTTTGGCAGCGCCTCGCGCGGCGCGCCGGCTTCCGCGGAACCGTCGCGGTCTACGGCTACGGAGTGGGCGGTCGTCCCGGGGGCGCGCAACGCAAGGCGGAGCGTACCGGGGTGCAGGACGGGATGGTGCTCGCCGACTACGAGCCCGGCCTTATTCGTGTCTGGCTGCCCTGCACGTGCCAGGCCGCAGAGTTCGATCTCGACCAGCTCACCGCTGACCACGAGGATCCGATCGCGAGCTTCGCGCACGAGCTCGGCCACCACGTCCAGTACTCGCGGCACCGGAGCTACTTCAGCGAAGGCGTGGCCGAGCGCTACGGGCGGCTTCTGCTCCGGGAGTTCGGCGTCCGCTGATCCGGATCAGGACGTGTGCGTGAAGGTGACCTCGGGCAGATCCGTCGCCTGAACACCCGGCTGCAGGGTCAAGCGCGGCGCCGGCGGTGACGTCACGCGGGGCGGGTTGCCACGGCGCGTTCCAACCAGGGATGGGATCGGGGTCGGGCTCGGGGGCTGGGGGGCGTAGCCCCCCAATGGCTTCTCGACCGGAGGCTGGAGCGGTGCGTTCGGGTTCTTGACGTGCGTCGACGCGTAGGCGTACGACCCGAACAGCACGAGCAGGGTCGTGACGACCGACCCGAGCTTGAGGGCCCACTCCGACATCAGGCCGGAGCCTTTACGAACGGGACGCGGTCGAAGCTCACTCCCAGGATTTCCTTCGCGTCGACACCGAGGTGCGACGCCAGGATCTCCTGGTACACCGCCCGGAAGTCGACCGCGTACGAAAGATTGCCGAGCTGATCGAGCTTGGCGAGGTTCGGTGTCTCTCCGTAGAGCCCGCCTTTCACGCTGTCGCCGATGAGGAAGATCGGCGAAGCGGTCCCGTGATCGGTCCCGCCGCTCGCGTTCTCCTTCGGGCGCCGTCCGAACTCGGACCACGTCGCGATCATCACGCGGTCGGCCATGCCGTACGCGGTGAGGTCATCGTGGAACGCGGTGATGGCCGAGTCGAGGTAGCTCATCAAGGCGTCGTGGCGGTTGAGCTCGGTGTAGTGCGTGTCGAAACCGCCGAGCGTCACGTGGAGCACCTTCACGCCGGTGCCGGTCACGATCAACTCCGCCGCCAGCTGTAGAGCGGCAGCGAGCTGGTTCTTGCTCGAGTACACGAGCTGCACCTTGTCCGAGTAATTGCCCTTGGGCGTGTACTTCGCCGACGACGTGCGCAGCTGCGCCACCGTGTCGCGCGCTGTGCTCATAGCGGTGTCGAAGAGCGCGCCGTAGATCCCGGGGGTGCTCCGGTACAGCGTGCCCATCACGTCCTCGACGTTTTGCCCGCCCTGGAACCCGAACGTCTTCACGTCGTCGATTACGGTCAGCGTCGCCTGGAGATCGCGAAGCATTCCCGGCACGTTCGTGCTCCCGCACGCGCAGCCGACAAGTGGATGGCCCGCCGAGTCGTAGTTCTTCGCGATTGCCGAGCCGAGCCAGCCGTCCTGCTGGCGCCGCGCTGGATCGGCCGTCTCCCACACGCGGATCGAGTCGAAGTGGGAAAAGGACGGGTTCGTGTACCCGACACCCTGAACGATGGCGACCTTGCCCGCGTCGTAGAGCTTCTTGATGCCCTTGAGGTTCTCGTGCAGCCCGAGGTCGTTGTTGATCGGCTGCGCCTTCGCTGCCGCGACCGAAAGCTGCGGACGGAAGTCGCGGTACTGCGAGCTCGAGATCGGGATGACCGTCTGAAGACCGTCGTTGCCGCCGCCGAGCTGGATCATCACGAGCACCTTGTCGTTCTGGACCGCGGCGGACTTCGCCGAGAGCACGGCGCGCGCGAAGACATCCGGAACTGCGGCGTAGCCCGAGGCGAGCGCCTGCGTGCCGACGCCGAACACCAGGCCGCTCCGCAGGAAGTCCCTGCGCGAGAGTCCGTTGGTTCCGCCGAGCTCTCTCATCGCCGCACCTTCTCAATCTCTCGCCTTCGGCGAGCAGACGCGCTCATGGCTGGTGGTCTCGCTCCTCGCTGCAAAGCCGCTCGTCGCTCGGTCTCATTAATCACTTCAGCTGGAATTCCGGTGACGCGAGCAGGATCAGCCAGCGCGTCGCGTCGTCCGGGCTCGAGTTGAGGAGCTGCGCCGTCGCCGGGCTCACGACTCCGTCGAGTTGGACGGCGTGCGCTTCCTCGAACGCGGGGATCTTGGCCATCGCGGTGAGCGTCGTCTGCGCGAAGTTCACGCGCGCCAGCACGTTGTTGCTCGAGATCCAGCTCGCGTTCGACGGCCAGCCGCCGACCTCGGGTGGATCGAAGAGGAGCTGCCCCATGCCCTGACCGGCGAGACCGATCGTCCGCGGGACCGCCGGTGTGTCGAGGGCCTTCCCGATGTGGACCATGAGCTCCGTCGGCGACTTCACGAGCGCGCGGTAATTCGCTGGCGCCAGGAACTCCGGGCTCATGAAGACGTCGCGCATCAAGGACTTCGTGTCGTAGCGCGACTTGCGGAATCCGTCGGCGACCCGCTTCACGTACGCATCGGCCGGCTGATCGGTGACGAACTCCGCGAGGACCTTCGAAACGATGAATGGCGCGACCGAGTCCTGCGTAAGGATCTTCTCGAGCGCGCTCTTCGTGTCCCACTGCCTCGTCTCGCCGAGGAACTTCAGCGCGCCGACGTACGCGCGCCGCTGCTCAAAAACGCCGGTCCTAACGGTATCCGGCATGACGTTCCGCGGCGCGGGGCGGCCCTGCTCCAGCGCGCGCCTGACGAGCGCGTCGTACATCGCCTGCGTGACCGGCTCGCGCCATCCCGTGAGCGCCTTCGCGCCGTTCCGGACGTCGTCCTCGGTGAACGTGCCGACGCCCATCGTGAACAACTCCATGAGCTCGCGGCTGTAGTTCTCGTTCGGGTTCCGGCCGGTGGATGTCGCGAGGTCGAGGTACCGGAGCATGCCCGGGTCGATCGTGACCTGGTAGAGCATGTCCTGAAGGTTGCCGAGCGACATCCGCCGCCAGGTGAGGTTCTGCCAGTAGATGTACGGGGACTGGAGACTGACTTTGCGGAAGTCGCTCGTGAAGTGGCCGTGCCAGAAGAAGGTCATGCGCTCGGCGAACGGCGTCGGCGTCCGCATCATCCAGTCGAGCCACCAGGTGATGAGGTCCTGCGGCCTGATCGGCTTGTCCTGCGCCGCGTCCTCGGCGCCGGCGAGCGCCGGCGGCTCCACGGCTTTGGTCTCGATGAGGCGGTCGACTGTTTTCTTGAACCCTTCCTTCACCGAGTGCTCGTACTCGGCGCTCGTCGCACCGAACGCCGCTCGGCGGAGGAGGTGCGCGACCTGCGCTTCGGGCTTGTCGAGCGGCGAGATCCAGTCGACGCCGGTCGGGCTGGGGGACTGCGTTTGACCCGGCCCGCCGAGGTTGTAGAGGCCGAGGGCCCGCGTGATCGCGAGCCCGCCCGCCGCCGCTCCCGCGCCGATCAGGACGTGACGGCGACGCAGGCCGCGGGCTCTCTTGACGGTCGCCTCGCTCATGTCACCTGTATATCGCCGGATTCGCGTCGCCGGTCGCCCGATGCGTATTGGATCGGTGTAGTGATTGTCAGAAGAGTGTTAGCTCGTGCGAGCCGGTAGACTTCGATGTCTAGCGCGGCGACGTACGGCGCTTCGCGCCTCGTCGCCGTCGTCGCCACACCGAGCGAGCAAGCTCGCCCCTGTGGCTCCTAGGCGACGTAGCCAAGTGGTAAGGCAGAGGTCTGCAAAACCTTCATCCGCCGGTTCGATTCCGGCCGTCGCCTCCAAAATCCCCGTCCCTTCCGGCTTCTCCTTCGTCGCTACCGTCGAATCGCACGGTTGGTATCGTCTCGCGCCGTTCCGGTGGTCGGAAGGGGAGAGCGTGCTGCGCCGCAGGGAGTCTTTTCCCGGCGGGGTGGTGGATCTCGAGATCAGCCATCGAGGCCGAGCCTTGCAAGTGCGCGGCGCCGGTGACAGTCCCGAGCTGCGCCGGCGCATGACGCGCATGTTTCAGC
>JBOGTG010000109.1:0-17542 GCA_050692175.1 Candidatus Limnocylindria bacterium
GGCCCGCATCGCTTCCTGTGCCGCGCGAGCTGCCTCGGCTGCGCGCTCGGCCTCGAGCGCTCGACTCGCGTCGGCCTGCTGTTGCGCGAGGCGCTGCGCTTCCGCGACCCTTCGCGCCTCTTCCGCGGCGCGAGCTGCCTCTTCGGTCGCGCGCTGCGCCTGCTCCGTGGCACGAGCCGCTTCCGCAGCGCGCTCCGTCTCCGCGGCGCGCTGCGCTTCGACCGCGCGGCGCGCTTCGTCCTGCGCGGAGCGCGCCTCATCCTGGGCGACACGGGCCTGTTCCTGCGCGGCCTTCGCCTGCTCCGCCGCGGCGTTGGCTTCGCGTGCCGCATCGGCGACGGTCCCGGCTTGACGGCGGATGTCCTCGAGCAGCTCGGTGAAGACACCGCGGAGCGCTTCTGCCGCCAGGGCCCGCGAGTCCGGGGCGGCGGTCTCCTCGACCGTCGCCTCAGGAGCGGGAGCGGCTTCGCGTCGTGGGCCGCGAAGGGCGGAGAACCCGCTCCGGCGCGTCGACGCGATCTCGTCGACAAGCCCGTCGCGTTCGCCGCGCAGGCGCTCGATCTCCTTTATCAGGAGCTTCCGCTCCTCGCGGGCCTCCTCGAGGATCTGCTGCGCGGCGTTCTCGGCGCGCGCGCGGATCTCATGCGCGGCGCGGAGGGCGCCTGAGAGCGCGTCGCGGACCGTAGCGTCGAACTCCTCGTAAACGGCGACGCGCTTGCGCGCGGAGTCCAGCTCCGACTCGAGCGAGCCGACTCGCTTGGTGAGCTCGCTGACACGGTCGGAGAGAGCGCCGATGATGTCGCCGGACGCGCTTAGGCCCTTGGGCTCCTCGGACACGCGGTCACCCTCCGAATGCTCGCTTCTCTGCCCACTTCCCCGCGTGTGGGCAAGAGCGTATACGACTGGGGCCAGGAAAGGCATCATCGGCGCATCACGCGGCCGAAGGTGCTGCTCGTCGTAGGGCATCCGAGCATCGGCGCGGCGCTCGAAGCGCTGCTGCGGATAGAGGATCGATACGAGGTGAAGCGTGCGCAGTCGCTAGAACAGGTCGCGTCCGGCCTGGACGGCTGGATCGCGGATCTCGCGCTTGTCGACGGTGTGCTCGTACAGAAGGCGAGGACAGAGGTGCTTCCGATGCCAACGATCGTGCTTTCGGGCAATCCGCAGGACGGCCGCAGGCTGTCGGCCCGGTTCGAGGAGGGGCGCGGCTGGCTCCGCAAGGACGCGACCGCCGAGGAGATCCGGGCCGCGATCGATCGTGCCCTCGCGCATGGGGCGCGGCGCTGGCCGGCGGCCGCCGTGGCAGGGGCCCTTGTGCTGGCGTTGATAGTGATCGCAATCGCGTGGTACGTGCTGCGTCTCGGGGTGTAGAGGTGGCCAAGGACGACAAGAAGAAAAACAAAGGACACGAAGAGGTCGTTGATCTGGCGTCGCGGATCGGCGCGCGTCCGTCGCAGCCCGAGCCGCCCTCGCCCGAGGCCGTGGGGCCGGCGGAGCCGGCGCCTCCGCCGACGCGCCTGGACGGACCGATCCCCTCGGCACCGAGGCCGCGTCTTGTCCCCGCCAAGGAGGACCGCGCGCAGAGCGCGATGATCCAGAAGGCGCTCGTCGAAGAAAGTCAGAAGCCCGAGCCCGCGATCCCGTCGCCACGCGCGGCGCCCGGACCCGGCGAGGTCGACCTCGTCGTCACTCCGCTTCCCACCGCCGACGACTGGCATCGCTTCGAGCTGGCGCTACGCAAGGTGCGCGGGGTAGGGCAGCTTCGGACGGAGTACTACCGGCACGGCGTTCTGAAGGTGAGGGTGAGCTACCAGGGGACCGACCGCCTCGCCGCGGCGCTCCGTGCCGGTGTCTCCGGGTATCGCGTCAGAGTGATCGGCGAGGATCGCGCGACGTTGCAGATCCTGGTCACATCGGAGGGCGACGAGCGCCGACCCAGCTAGAGCGCGCTGTTGCGCTCGTAGCCGATAGAGTGGACGCGATGTCCGACTTCGAAGCCCGCGCGCGAAAGGTCCTCCCACCGGTCCTCGGTCACTACACGTGGCTGTCGATCGAGCGGGGCGAGGGAAGCTGGCTCGTTACGACCGACGGCCGGCGCGTGCTCGACATGACCTGCGGCATCGCCGTGACCGTCGTCGGCCACTCGCATCCGCGCGTCGTGAAGGCGGTCGTCGACCAGGCGCAGCGGCTGATGCACATCTCCGCCGGTGTCGCCAAATACGAGTCGAGCATCGCGTTCGCGGAGCAGCTCGCGACGGTTACTCCGCGTGGGCTGGATTCGGTGTTCTTCGGCAACAGTGGAGCCGAAGCCGTCGAAGCGGCGATCAAGCTCTCGCGCCAGACCACGGGGCGCGAGGCCATCATCACCTTCCGCGGAGGATTCCACGGCCGCACCGTCGGTGCGGCGAGCCTCACAACCTCGAAGGCGCAGTACCGCCGCGGCTACGGCGCGCTTCTCCCCGAGGTATACGTCGCGCCGTATCCGTATGCGCTGGCATGCGCACTTCCCGATGCGCACGACGCGGAGGCCTGCGGAACGCATTGCCTGGCCGAGCTCGAGGCGATGCTGGAGCACGAGGTCCCACCCGAGCACGTCGCGGCGATCGTGATCGAACCTGTACTCGGCGAGGGCGGCTACGTCGCCGCCCCCGGAACGTTCCTGCGCGCGCTGCGGGAGCTCGCCACGAAGATCGGGGCGCTCCTCGTGTTCGACGAGGTCCAGACCGGGATGGGCCGGACGGGCGCGTGGTTCGCAGCCCAGAAATTCGGCGTGACCCCTGACGTCCTGACCGCGGCGAAGGCGCTCGGTGGGGGAATGCCGCTCGGCGCGGTCATCTCGACTCGCGAGCGCATGGACCGGTGGCGCACCGGAACGCACGGGTCGACCTTCGGCGGGAATCCGGTGTCCTGCGCTTCCGGACTTGCCACGCTGCAGGTCATCCGGGACGAGAACCTTGTCGCGAGAGCGGAAACGGTAGGCGAAATCATGGTCGAGGAGCTGGCTCCCCTGCGGTCGCACCCGCGTCTTCGCGAGATCCGCCGCTTCGGCGCGATGGTCGCGGCGGAGTTCGACGACAAGTCGGTCGCGAAGGCTGCGATCGCGGCGGCACTCGAGCGCGACGTGCTCCTCATCACCTGCGGTTTCCACGACCAGGTCGTGCGCTTCATACCGGCGCTCAACATCGCTGAGAGCGACCTTCGAAAGGGCGTGCGCGCCTTTGTCGAAGCCGCGCGCTCGGCGCAGGTGGCGTCGCCAGCCTGATCGTTCGCGGCCGTTTTCGGTCGCGTGCGCGTGTGTGTAGAGCGAGCGGTGCTACCAGATTTTGTTGCCGGTAAGTTGCTGGCCCTTTGCCCTTGACATTGCTATAGCGCGGATCTACGGTTCGCCCCCTGCGCCGCTAGATGTTGGGCCTGACCGGGCGGCTGGGCCCAGATGTAGTGGCAATGATGAGTTCAGGGTAGGTAGAAGGAGGGTCAGATGACCCGTCGGCCGTTCGCTTCCGCGTCCGTAGGCGAGAGGCTCCTTCTCCTTCTTCTAAGGGCTCTGGCGAGCGGCTCAAACCTCGCTGCGTTCTAGGGGGCAACACACATGGCAATCGTCGACATCGCGAAGGAATCCGCTGACCGCGCTGAGCCGAAGAAGCTGCGGATCGAGCGCCGCTTCACCCGCGAGGGCGTCCACCCGTACGACGAGATCGCGTGGGAGCTTCGCGACTCGGCGATCCCTGGCGAGACCGGCAACGTCTTCGAGCAGAAAGGCGTTGAGGTACCCACGTTCTGGTCCCAGACGGCGACGAACGTCGTTGCGTCGAAGTACTTCCGCGGCAAGCTCGGCTCGCCTGTGCGGGAGTGGAGCGTCAAGCAGATGGTCGACCGCGTGGTCGACACCATCGCTCGCGCCGGCTTCGATGGCGGCTACTTCGCGAGCGCGGCCGACCGCGACGCCTTCGCCGACGAGCTCAAGTATCTGATGGTCCATCAGTACGCGTCCTTCAACTCGCCGGTCTGGTTCAACATCGGCGTCGAGGGCGTGCCCCAGCAGTCGAGCGCGTGCTTCATCCTCTCGGTCGAGGACGACATGCACTCGATCCTCGAATGGTTCCGTAACGAAGGCGTGATCTTCAAGGGCGGGTCCGGCTCGGGCGTGAACGTCTCCAAGATTCGGTCCCAGAAGGAGAACCTCTCAGCCGGCGGCTTCGCGTCGGGCCCGGTTTCCTTCATGCGGGGCGCCGACTCTGTCGCAGGGTCGATCAAGTCCGGAGGCACGACGCGGCGCGCGGCAAAGATGGTCATCCTCGACGCCGACCACCCCGACGTTCACGAGTTCATCTGGTGCAAGGCCAAGGAAGAGAAGAAGGCCTGGGCGCTCGGTGAGTCCGGTTACGACATGAGCCTGAACGGCGAGGCGTGGCGGTCCATTCAGTTCCAGAACGCCAACAACTCGGTCCGTGTCACCGACGAGTTCATGAAGAAAGCCCAGACCGATGAGGACTGGAGCCTGATGGCGCGCGTAGGCGGCACGGTGCTCGAGACGGTGAACGCGCGTGCCCTCTTGAGGGAGATCGCCGAGGCGGCTTGGCAGTGCGGCGACCCCGGCATGCAGTTCGACACCACGATCAACGACTGGCACACCTCGCCGCAGAGCGGACGGATCAATGGATCGAACCCGTGCTTCCCGGCCGAAGCCAGGGTGCATACCACTCTCGGTCTCCTGCCGATCGCGGAGCTCTTCGAGCGGACGAAAGCTGGCGAGGACATCCGCGTGTACACCAACCTTGCGACCGCCGCCTCGCCGTCGGTCGGCGTCATCGCAACGCAACCGGTCGCAGTCATGCGAAACGGGACATCACAGATCGTGCGGCTGCGCTTCACCAACGGCGGTGAGCTGCGATGCACTCCGAATCACCGGATCTGGACAACCAATCGAGGCTGGGTCGAAGCGGAAGCGCTGACCGACCACGACGAGGTCCTCCTCAACGACACGGCGACCGAGCCAACGGATGCACGCTGGGAGCTACCCGTAAGGGCTGGAGCAATTGCCACGTCGCGGCATCGCGGCGGGACGGTGATCACCCGCGAACTCCCTACCCGCTGGAGCGAGGGCCTCGGCGAGCTCACGGGCCACCTCGTTGGTGACGGTGACCTCACCCCGTTCCGCACGGAGTGGGTGTACGGCGACGACGACTTGACGAACGGCCTCCTCCAATCACACGAAGGTCTGATCGCGGAGGCCTTCGGTGGCTCGAGCCGCTCTGAGATGGAGAACGGCACTGTCCAGCTCCGCGTCGGTAGCCAAGCCGTGCGCGAGTTCTTCCTCGCGCTCGGGATCACCTCCGCGAAGGCGCCGTACAAGCGCGTTCCGAGCGCTGTATTCACAGCGCCGCTGGAGGTTCAGGCTGCTTTCCTTCGGGGCCTGTATGGCGCGGACGGATGCGTTTCGCGGGTGGAGGAAGGCAAGGCGAGTCGTTACGTTGGACTCGGAAGCCACAGCGAGGCGCTCCTCAAAGATGTGCAGAAGGTCCTCAGCGCCTTCGGCATCCGAGCGCGCATCTACAACACGAGTGAAGGCGGCGACGTCGCCTTCACCTATACGCGTGTGAGTGGCGAGACCGTCGAGTACGTAGCCGGCCCGAGTTTCGATCTGCGGATCACCGGTTCGGACACCGAGCGGTTCGCTGAGTTCGTAGGCTTCTCGAGCCCGCGCAAGGGCCTAGAGCTGCAGGCGCTCATCGACGAGGTAACCCGGTATCGCACAAAAGCTACGACGCGTTTGGCGAGCCGCGAGTTCGATGGGCAGGCAGTCGTCTACAACCTCACCGAACCTATGAACCACTCGTACATGGTTGACGGTCTCCTCGTTGCCAACTGTTCGGAATACATGAGCATCGACGACTCGGCCTGCAATCTCGCGTCACTGAATCTGCTCCGATTCGTGCACAGCGACGGCGAGTTCGACGTCGAGCGGTTCCGCGCAGCGGTCGAGGTGGTCTTCACCGCGCAGGAAGTACTTGTCGGGTACTCCGACTACCCGACTACGAAGATCGCCGAGAACGCGCGCTCGCATCGCCAGCTCGGTCTGGGCTACGCGAACTTGGGCGCGCTTCTCATGCAGCGGGGGCTTCCGTATGACTCGAACGAAGGCCGCGCCTACGCCGCGGCACTGACCGCGCTCATGACGGGCGCGGCCTACGCGCAGTCCGGCCGGATCGCGGAGGCGGTGGGACCCTACGACGCCTACGCGAAGAACAGGGACCCGCACGACCGCGTCATCCAGATGCACCGGCTGCACGCGTACCGCATCCGCGACGAGCTCCTTCCGGCGAGCCTCCTCTCGGCGGCGCGTCAGGCCTGGGACGACGCGGTCGCCTGCGGACGCCCGGCGGGCTACCGCAATGCACAGGCCTCAGTCATCGCACCAACTGGAACTATCAGCTTCATGATGGATTGCGACACGACCGGCGTTGAGCCGGACATCGCGCTTGTGAAATACAAGAAGCTCGTCGGTGGCGGGATGCTGAAGCTCGTCAACGGCAGCGTCTCCGCGGCGCTACAGCGCCTCGGCTACAGCGAGACCGAGTCGGGCGCCATCACGACATACATCGGGCAGCACGGCACCATCGAGGGCGCGCCCGCCATCAAGGGTCAGGACCTTGCCGTTTTCGACTGCGCGTTCAAGCCGCAGAACGGCACGCGCACGATCCACCACATGGGGCACATCAAGATGATGGGCGCGGTACAGCCGTTCATCTCAGGCGCGATCTCGAAGACCGTGAACCTTCCGGAGACGGCGACAGTCGACGACGTAAGCGAGGCGTACGTCGAGGCGTGGAAGCACGGCCTCAAGGCGATCGCGATCTACCGCGACGGCAGCAAGAAGGTTCAGCCGGTAAACACGAGCAACAAAGAAAGCAACAGCAAGACGGTCGAGACGATCGTCGAGCGGATCGTCGAGGTCACGCGACCGCAGCGCCGCCGCCTGGCGGACACGCGGGCATCCCTCACCCACAAGTTCTCGATCGAAGGCCACGAGGGCTACATCACCGTCGGGCTCTTCGAGGACAACACTCCCGGCGAGCTGTTCGTCACCATGGCAAAGGAGGGCTCGACCCTCTCCGGGATGATGGACGCGTTCGCGACAAGCGTCTCGCTTCTCTTCCAGTACGGTGTTCCGCTCTCGCACCTGGTCGAGAAGTTCGGTCACATGCGCTTCGAGCCCGCCGGTTGGACCGGAAATCCTGAGATCGGTTTCGCCAAGTCGATCGTCGACTACGTCTTCCGCTGGTTGGGGAACCGTTTCCTTTCCGAGCCTGAACGCGCGGCGCTCGGGCTCGTTCGCACGACCGAGGTCGCCGACGCCGCGCCGCAGCTCGAGCTTCTGAACCGCGTGGTGCAGCTTGCGACACCCGACGCGCCGGCACCGAACGGGAACGGCCACGCGACCGCTCCCGATGCGCCAGCTTACCGACGACTCAATTCCACACCCGACGCGCCCCCCTGTCCGCGCTGCGGCTGGCTGACCGTTCGTAGCGGCACCTGCCACAAGTGCGAGAACTGCGGAGAGACGACCGGGTGTAGCTAACTCACTCCGTCAGGCCCTGGCCGACCCGCCCGTCGGCCAGTTCTGCCTACTGCCCGGGCACTCCCTGCTCCCCTGGGGTGCCCGGGCTTTTTCTTGTCCGCCTCCTCTGCCCGTCCGCGGTGCGAGGAGACCGCTTTCGCCGGTGCCACCCGCACACCGTGTAGCGCGTCCCGCCGGATCCGCCGCGCTTCCGAAGCAACCTTCGGTCACGTTTACTCCGCGCTAACTAATTCGAATGCAATAGCGCGACCGTTCCCTATGTCGTTTTGGAAACAGACGTAGTAGTTGCCAACGTGTCAAATCAGTTGTCGACCGACCGGAACGTGGCTGACACTTCGTTCGTCTAGGCATGTAGAGAGTTCATACCGAGCAAGCGTGCGAACGCTCCACGGCACAGCCCTTGCTCGAACAGTCGACGCGCCAGTTGGTGGCGCAGGGGAGGCAGGCACACATGGCGGTACTAGCGCGAAGTGGTGAGCAGGAAAGGGCGTCGCGCCGCGGCGCCTGGATGCTTGCCGTCGCGCCGATTGCCGCCATCGCGCTCGCCGCCGGCGTCGCCTTCGCGGTGAACGCGGTTTACGCGACCCGCGCGCTCCCAGGCATGACGGTCGGAGGGGTCGCGATCGGTTCCCTCGAGGGAAGCGCGATCCGCACACGCCTCGGCGCCGAGCTTTCAGCGCCGTGGGCGACCTCGACCGTGATGCTGACGGACGGGTCTCGAACCTGGCTGACGACCAATGCCGAGATCGGTGTCGCTCCGGACATCGACGCGGCCGTGACGACGGCGCTCACCTACGGGAAGACCGGAGGCGTCCTCGATCGGCTCGGCGCGTGGATCGATGCTGTGCGTGGCCAGGCGAACGTTCCGTTCGCGATGCGCGCGCAGGGCGACTTGCTCGATCGTTGGGTGGCGGCCGCCGCTCGCGACACCGATCGCGCGTCGGTCTCCGGCGAGCTTCGCGTCGGCGCGACCGGTCTCGAGGTGACCCACCCCACGCTCGGTCGCGAAGTCGATCGCGTGGGTACGGTCGCGGCTCTTCTCTCCGCGGACTCGCTCGGCGATCGCGAGGTCACGCTTCGGGTTCGCACCTCGTACCCCGCCGTCGACGCGTCCGGGTTCGATGAGGCGTACGCGCGAGCCGCCGCCGCGGTGACTCCGGTCACCGTGCGCGTCGAGGACCGGACGTTTACCGAGAACGCGACGTACCTCGCGAGCCTGCTCGTGATCGACCGTGTCGCCGCGAAGCCAGGTGAGCTCCCGGCGATCCCCCCGGACGCGATCTCTCCGGCGACCAGGTACCGCTACCAGGTCTCGCTCGCAAACGAACGCGTCGCGACCTGGGTCACTGCGCTCGCCGCGCTGCTCGATCACCCCGGCAGGAGCGCGAAGTTCACGGTGAGTAGCGAAGGGGTGCCGTCGATCATTCCGTCTGAGAGCGGCGTGAAGGTCGACCAGGACAAGCTTCGCGCGATGGTCCTCGAAGAGCTGGTGCGCCCCGCGACGGGCAGCACGCGGGACCTCGCGGCTCCCGCGGCGGTCGATAAGTCCGCGTTCACAACCGAACAGGCGAAGGCGCTCCTGCCGAACCTCGTGCGGGCGTCCACCTTCACCACGTACTACCCGCCGAGCGCGGATCGTCACGCGAACATCTCGACGGGCGCGGCACAGTTCGATGGTGTCGTGATCCTGCCGGGCCAGACGTTCTCGTTCTGGGAGCTGCTCGGGCCGGTGACCGTCGCCCGCGGGTATGCCTTCGCCGGCGCGATCATCAACAACAAGTCAGAAGACAACGTCATCGGCGGCGGCCTTTGTCAGGTGTCGACGACGATGTTCAACGCCGTCGCGGCGCAGGGCTACGAGATCGTCGAGCGGCACGCGCACGGCTACTACATCGACCGCTACCCGATCGGCTACGACGCCGCTGTGTTCGACCCGGGCGTGGACTTCAAGTGGCGCAACGACACCGCGAATCCGGTGTTCCTCTGGTCGTGGAGCGACTGGACGGCCATCACCATCGACGTCTGGGGCGTCCCGACCGGTCGCACGGTCGTGCTGAGTGGCGCAACGCAGAAGAACTTCGTCCAGCCGGCGGCGGACCAGCCGGCGGACCCGCACTTCCCGCCTGGCGTGACGGTTGCCGGCCGCGACGTCTTCAGGACGCGCACGGTCTACGAGAACGGCAAGGTGCTCCACCAGAACTTCTTCGCGAGCCACTACGCCCCGGTTTGGGGCGGTCCGCTCGTGCCGCCGGACCCGCCGAAGCCCTGATCGGACCCCCGAGACCGGCCTGAATTGCGGCACAGATAACGGCCTAGCAGACAGGCCGTTAGACGCGTGGTGGGGCGGCACAGCGCGAAGGACACAGCGAAGCTGATCGAGGAAGTCGCTCGCGGCGATCGCCTGATCGAGGACATCAAGGACCCCCAGCTTCGCGAAACGGTCCGACTTGCGCTCCGGCTGCACAAAGATCCGTACAGCGGGCCGGACGGGAGGGCTCGCTCCCGGATTAGGGCGCGCGTCCTAAACGGGTTGCACCCGCGGAATGTCACTCTGGCCGACCGCGTCGCGGTCGCCTTCGACGTGCTTGGGCGACCAACCCCGTACGCGATGCGCGCTCTCGCCATCGGTCTCGTGATCGTTGCGATCGGGGCGACCACGGCGGTCGCGAGCGCGGGCACCGTCGCGGACGACGCCCTCTACTCCGTGAAGATCACCTCCGAACAGATGCGGCTCGCGCTCGCGACGTCGCCCGAGGATCGCGCGGTCGTGCAGCTTTCGATCGCCGAGCACCGCCTCGCCGAGGCGACCGCGCTCGCGACTCTTGGAAACGAGCACGACGCGATCTTGGCAACGAGCGAGTACGGCGAGCACATGGCAAACGCAGCGGCCGAGCTCGCGCAGGTGGAGTCGTTCCAACCGCAGACGGCCGTTCTCGTGGTTCAGCTCCAGCAGCGGATCGACGAGCATCGCGCGACCGCGGCGGCGGTCGTTGCGCGGCTCGCCGAGGACCCTAACCGGGCGTCCGCTGTCGCGGCGCTCTCCGCGGTCGCGGCGCGCGGCTCTCGCGATGAAGGTCTCAGCCCGGCCGCCGCCATCGCGCAGGACGCGGCGGACGCGGCGGATCATGCCGCATCGGTCGCGGAGCGCATGGCCATTCCCGTCCCGGCCACGGATGCCGACCGGTCGTCGTCCGCCGGCGCGATCGGGAACACCACGTCCGAGAAGGGCGCGGCGGCCCGCGAGGGCGAAGCGACGCGCAACGAGAACACGCGCGATCGGAGCGAGAAGGTCTCGAAGAAGGAGCGTGCGGCGGAGGGCGCGCGAAAGGCGGCCGATGAAGCGAAGGCCGCGGCGAAGAAGGCGAAGGAAGGAAGCCGCCGCACTCCAGCGCCTCGACACCGCTAGGGGTCCCTAGCATTGCCGTCACCACATGACGAGAGAACGACGCGCCGATCTCGCGTACGCGGCCGCGATCCTCATCGGTGTCGCCTTCATCGTCCTGATGGGTCCGCTCGGTCGGCGGCTCGAGATGGTCCACACCAATGACTTCTCTGGGATCTGGTCGGGACCGGCGACCATTCTCGTCGGCGTCAACCCGTGGGATCCGGTTCGCTACGTTCCGACCGCCATCGCGCTCGGCACGAAGACGCCGGACGCGCTCGTCGTCGACTACATGCCCTGGGAGGTCGTCGCGCTCCTGCCGCTCGGCGCCCTCCCTCTCGAGGTCGCGGCGTGGATCTGGATGGTCGGCTCGATGGCGCTCTCCGCGCTCGCGCTCCGCGCGCTGCTTCGCGCCTTCCTGCCGGCGCGCGCAGCAGTCCACGGCGCACTCGGCCTCGCGCTGTTCGTCGGCCAGCCGGGTTTTCACACGATCGTCCTCGGGCAATGGGCGCTCCTCCTCATGTCGGCTGTGGCGGCGACAGTTCTCGCGGTGCGCGCTGGTCACGCCCGCCGTGCCGGCGTTGCCGCGCTTGCTCTTCTCGCAAAGCCGCAGCTCTTTGTGTGGACCGCGGTCGGTCTGGCGATCCCCGCGCTCTTCGACAACCGCTACCGCCGGTTCGTCGCGTTCGCGGCCCTCCTCGGAGGTGGTCTCGTGGCAGTCAGCTGGCTCTTGTTCCCCGACTGGTTCTCCGTGTGGGTCTCCGATGTGCTGCCTCGGCGCAGCAGCCGGTCCGCGGTTCTGCTCTCCGCGCTCGGCCAGCTCCTCGGCACGCCGGGTCGGGTGCTCGCGATCGGCGTCATCGGCGCTGGTCTCGCGCTCGCCTCGCGGTTCAAACCCGGCGGCGATCCCTGGCTCGCGATGTGGCTTGCCCTCTCGGGCGCCGGCGCGATCTACAGCTGGTCGTACGACCAAGTGCTGCTGTTCGTGCCGATCGTGATCGCGGGCGGCGTGCTGGCTGCCGCGGGCCGAGAGGTTGCCGCGCGCCGCCTCGCGATCGGTGCGGCCGTGACGTTCCTCGTGGTGTCGCCGGTCTTCTACGCGATCGCCGTCTTACGCCACGACGAGACCTTCAGCATCGCCGTGCCGGTCGCGTTGTTCGGGGCGATCGTCTGGTCGATGTGGCCGTACCGCCGCGGTGCCCTAGTTCACCAGCGTCCTGCGCAGCAGGTCCAGCCCGCCTAGGAGCGCGCGGCGCCGCCCGTCCGCAGGCGAGCGAAAGCGAATCTCAAGGCGTCGCGTTTTTCCCGGCGCGATCGCGCGAAGCTCGGTCGTCAGAGCGCCGTGGGGCGTCACGAGCAGGACCTCGCCGCCGAGGTCCCGCCCCTGCCGCTCGAGTGTGTCCGCGTCCGCGGATGGTCGGACGATCGCGCCGACGAACCAGCGCCCGGCGTCGGGCGCGTCCGCGAGCGCCCGCGCGATGTCGCCCGACGAGAGTGATTCCGCCACCGCGAGGCGCCACCTCCGCGCCACCAGTCCGCGGCCGATGACCTCCGGAAGTGTCTCGTCGTCGGTGCCCCACACGTAGTCACCCAGCCGCTCGCGGATGGCTCGCTCCATTCCCCCGACACGCACATCGGCTTCATCCGGTGTCTGTGCCTTGTCCGCGACACGAACGTGTACGCCGTCGTTCTTCGCGTACGTCGCCACGGTCGGGCTCGTCGAGCGCACGAGCTCGCCCAGCTTCTCTTCGACCGCGCTCTCGCCGATCCCGAGCAGCTTGAGAGTCCGCCAGCGCAGGGCGCCGCCTCTGGTCAGCGACGGCTCGACCGATTCCCACATCGGTGTCATCTCCCGAGGCACGCCGGGCATCGCGATGATCCGTTTGCCGTCCTTTTGAACGTCCCAGCCCGGCGCGGTGCCGTTCGGATTCGGGAGCGCGCGCGCGGACGGGATCAGCCAGGCCTGCTTGCGATTCCGGTCAGGCATGACCATGCCGCGGCCGGAGAACCATGCGACAAGATCGGTCTCGAGGGCGGGGTCGAACGTCGGAGTCTCTCCGAGGGCCGCCGCGATGGCTTCGCGCGTGAGGTCGTCCTCGGTCGGCCCGAGGCCTCCGGTCGTCACAATGAGATCACTTCGAGAGAGCGCTCGCTCGAAAGCTTGCTTGGCCCGCGCGAGGTTATCTCCGACCGTCTGCATGTGGAGACAATCGATGCCCAGAAGCGCGAGGCGGCCGGCAAGGTAGTTAGCGTTGGTGTCGACGATCTGCCCTAATAGGAGCTCGGTGCCGATCGACAAGAGCTCAGCTTTCATGCGGCGGGCTGGGGTCGGGCACGCTTGCTTGCCGGTTGGGTTGGCATGGCGCTTGCTGCCTTGTGTTTCGACAACAAGAAATCCCAACCCTTCCCTTCCTCACCACGAACCCCGGCCGTCAGGTCGGGGTTTTGTGGTCGTATGGGGCCGCGCGGCCGAGCCAGGGGGCTAGGGTACGCTGCGGCGACAGACATACGGAGGTGCTGCGGTGGCATCCGGCTATTGCGTCAAGTGCAAGGCCTCGCGTGAGATAAAGGACGCGCAGCAGATCACCATGAAGAACGGGCGCCCCGCGACTCAGGGGACCTGCCCGGTTTGCGGGACCAAGATCTTCAAGATCGGCGCCTCGACATAACGGCGGTACGCGTCCTGCCGCTTCTCCGTCCGGAGGTGCGTTCATGAAGGTTCGCGAGCTCATGACAAAACAGCCCACGACCGTCCAGCCGGACGCGACGCTCGGCGAGGTGGCGACGCTCATGAAGCAGGAAGACTGCGGATCGATCCCCGTCGTCCAAGGCAACCGTCTGGTGGGTATCGTGACCGACCGCGACATCGTCGTTCGCGGAGTCGCAGCCGGAAAGGACCCGAAGACGCAACGCGTGAGCGAGGTCATGTCTGCGGATCCCGTCACGATCGGCCCCGAGGCTACGGTCGATGAAGCTCGGAAGGTCATGGCCGATCGCCAGATTCGCCGGCTCCCGGTTGTCGAGAAGGGTGCACTCGTCGGAATCATCGTCACGGCCCAGATCGCCCGCAGGGAAGATCACACGGAGATGGGCGAGACGATCAAGGACATCAGCGCGCCCTCGAGCGGAACGGGTTCGCGCGCGCGCGGATGACCGCCAACGTGGATAACTGAGTTGATGGTGCTGCTGGCCCGTCGGTACCATTTCGATGGGCCAGTAGCTCAGCGGTAGAGCAGGGGACTCTTAATCCCTTGGTCGTGGGTTCGAATCCCTCCTGGCTCACACGTGTGATGTCTCAGGGGCGGATCCAACCCGTCAGCGCAACGCAGCGATGATGCGTGCGCTGAGCGGGAGGGGTCCAGATGGCACAGATGGGTCGGTGGGGTCTGTCGGCGGAGCAGAAGCGGGAACTGTGGCAGCGCTGGAAAGCCGGCCAGTCGCTCACGGAGATCGGACGTGCGCTCGAGAAGCACTCGAGCTCGATCCACTTTGTCATCAGCCCAACCGGCGGCTTCCTCCCGCGGATGCGCACGCGGCGCAGCACGACGCTGACGCTCTTCGAACGTGAGGAGATCTCACGCGGCCTCGCCCAAGGAGGGTCGCTGCGTGCGATCGCCGCGTCGCTCCGGCGCGCCCCCTCGACGATCAGCCGCGAAGTCGCGCGCGACGGTGGACCTTCTGGCTATCGCGCCGCCAGCGCGGACGAGCGAGCCTGGAACGCGGCGCGTCGGCCGCAGCCCTGCCTCCTGGCCCGCAACACGCGGCTGCGGCGAGTCGTCGCCCGAAAGCTCGGCCTGGACTGGTCGCCGGAGCAGATCTCGGGCTGGCTTGTGCGGACGTATCCCGACGACAAGGCTATGCGCGTGTCCGCCGAGACCATCTATCGCAGCCTCTTCATCCAGGCCCGCGGGGTGCTGAAGAGAGAGCTGCAGGCCCATCTGCGCTCACGACGCACGATGCGCCGCTCGAAGAAGGCCACGAGCCATGGCCAACCCGGGCGCGGCGACATCGCCGACGCGCTGTCCATCCGTGAGCGGCCCGCCGAGGCCGCGGACCGCGCGGTCCCTGGGCACTGGGAAGGCGATCTGCTCGCCGGGGCCAACAACAGCCACGTCGCGACGCTGGTCGAGCGTCGCTCGCGCTTCACGATGCTGGTCAAGGTCCGCGGCAAGGACACCCAGAGCGTCGTCGGCGCGCTGCGCCGACGGGTGCGCACCCTGCCGAAGGAGCTGCGCGTCACGCTCACCTGGGACCGCGGCAAGGAGCTCGCCGAGCACAAGCGCTTCACCATCGCGACCGACGTCAAGGTGTACTTCTGCGACCCGCGCAGCCCGTGGCAGCGCGGGACGAACGAGAACACCAACGGCCTGCTGCGTCAGTACCTCCCGAAGTACACCGACCTCTCACGTGCGAGCCAGGACGACCTGAATGCGATCGCCAGACGACTCAACACTCGACCACGCAAGACCCTCGGCTATCGGACGCCTGCGGCTATCCTCGAGCGCGACGTTGCGCTGACGGGTTGAACTCAGAGGAGATCGCGGACACCTGTCGCAGGACATTGTGGACGGGCCGAGAGTTTCCGAAGTAGAGGCGGTCGGCGTCGAGCGTCAGCTCGCGTAGCAGCTGGCCGTCCTCACGGACGATCCGCACGTGTGCCCCGGCGATGAGCAGACGGATGCGCGCGCCCTTGTGCGCGCGACCGACGTGGATGTGGCGCAGCACGCTCAAATAGCGAAGGGTCACCTGGCCCCACGGATCGACGATGTCCTGGCGCACCCGGAAGTGCGTGACCTCGGTCGCGGGCATCGTCGGCTTCGCTCTGGTCCGTGCGTTCCAGGCGACCAGTGGCGTCCGGCCGCCGAGCGCGCGATGCGGACGGCGCTGGTCGTAGTAGGCGCGGCAGTGATCGAGCTGGGCCTGCAGCTGCGCGACCGTCCGCGCCGGCGGCCGCCTTTTGCGGTAGCGCTTCACGGTCTGGTGGAAGCGCTCGACCTTGCCGCAGGTCTGGGGGTGATAGGGCGTCGAGTGCACGACGCGGACGCCGAGGCGCTCCAGCTCCGACTCCCAGAGGACTGTGCCCTGGCGCGAGCTGCCGCTGAGGACCGCGCCGTTGTCGGTGAGGGCGGCGGCGGGAAGGCCGTACTGCGCGCCCGCGCCGAGCAGGACGTCGACGACGTCGGCGGCCTTCACGCTCGGAAAGGCGACGCTCGCCAGCGCCAGGCGCGAGTGGTCATCGATGAGCTCGCAGATCTCGACCGTCGTGCCGCCGGCGAGCGTCCAGTGGGTGGTGTCGCCCTGCCACAGCTCGTTGGGCAGCGCGGCCTCGAAGCGGATGAGCGAGGAGCGCGGACGCTTCTGGGGCTGCGGGGTGACGAGAGCGTGGCGGCGCAGGATGCGCCAGATGGTGGCGACCGACGGGACCTGCGCCACGCCCCGGGCGAGGTGCTGCGCGGTGGTGTGTGGTCCGGCGTCGTGGCCCGCGGCCGCCAGCTCGCGACGCAGGCGCAGGATGGCGCGCTCGACCTTCGGCGCGGTCTGGTGCGCGCACGAGCGCGGCCGCCTGGAGCGCGGCTCGAGCGCCGCGTAGCCACCCCTGCGGTAGCGCGCGACCAGCTCGTATATCCACGTGCGCGAGATGTTGTGCGCGCGTGCGACGTCCGTCGGTCTGCGCCCCTCCAGCACGACCGCGTCGACCACGTAGCGTCCCAGTCCCATCGCGACACCCCCCTTCGTCAGGGTGTCCACTATGTCCTGAGACATCCGTCCACTATGTGGTGCAACCAGACACCGCCGTCGCCTCAGTCGAACGCGAGGACATAGTCCGATGCTCTGAGACATGGGTCTGTGTGACAAAGGTCTGTGCGGGTTGGTTAGGCGCCGCGCAGGAGCGAGTGAATGTTCGCGGTGGCGGCGGCTTGAGCTCGCTCTCATCGTACGTGCCGTGCAGCGCTTCGGGATGCGCTCGTTGCGCCATCCGGCGGGCTGCATGATGAGGTCGAGCGGGCCGCGGCCCCTCGTCCGCCGGAGAGACTGTCGACATCGACCGAGTACGATCACCGTCTTGCGTTTGAGCGTGCTCCGGGGGGTCGGGGAGGGAGCGATGCGAGCTCGGACGGCTGACTTTGCGGGCTACGTCGAGCGCGACGGCGTTCGCGTGTTCTACGAGGTCTACGGGAGCGGACCCGTCACCATCCTCGTCCTGCCGACCTGGTCCGTCCTCGACTCCGCGCACGGTCGGTTCCAGCTGGTGGACCTGTCCCGGCACTACAGGGTTGTGACTTTCGATGGACGTGGTAACGGACGCTCGGATCGCCCCAGGGGGCGCGCCGCGTACGCGGGCGAGGAGTTCGTGCAGGATGCCGTGGCCGTGCTGGATGTGACCGGCACCGAGCGCGCTGTCGTCGTCGCGTGCTCTATCGCCACCCACTGGCTGCTGAGGCTCGCCGCCGAGCGCCCCGACCGTGTCCTGGGTGCGGTCGCCAGCGGCACCAACCTGCCACTGGCGCCGGCCTTCAAGCACCCCGAGGCGGGGCCCTTCGAGCAGCCGTATCGGTCGACGCAGGGGTGGGCGAAGTTCA
>JBOGTG010000110.1:0-6965 GCA_050692175.1 Candidatus Limnocylindria bacterium
ACGAGACCGAAGCCGTTGAAGAAACCGTGGAGCGCGATGCATGGATAGATGCTCCCGGTCGAGGCGCGCATGTAGCCGAGGCCGATGCCGGTCGCGAGGATCACCGGGATGTCCAGGATGACCCCATGCGCGAGCGTGAACGCGACGGCCGTGACTGCTATCGCCACCGGGACACCGAGCGGCTGAACGAGTGCGTACCCCAAGCCGCGGCACAGTGCTTCCTCGAAGATCGGCACGAAGATCGCGATCGCGAAAAGGTTCGCGGCCCACGCGCCGAGTCGCGTGGGGTCCCAGAATTCCGGCACGCCCTGCTCTCCGCCGGCGCCCGGGACGAGAGCGACCTCGAGAAACGCGATCGCGTACGCGGCGACCAGGGTGGCCGCTCCGATAACGAACGCGCGCCGCCACGAGCGCGGCGCGCGAAGCGCGAACGTCTCGCGGAGCGGGAGCCCACGGGCGATCAACAGCACGATGAGGAGCAGGACGGCGTCGACCGAGATGACGAGGATCGCCGTCGAATACTTGAAGAAATCGTCAGGCCGCAGCCCGACGACCCTTCCCTCGAGGCGCAGCGCGTAGGTCGGGACAGCGAGGAACGCGATGAGCGCGGTCCAGGCGAGGATGCGGCCGCGATGAAGGGTTCGCGTCAGGCGAAAGCGTGCGCGACGCGGAGTCGTTCGAGCAGCGCGAGCGCGCGATCCATCTCCTCGAGCGTATTGAAGTAGTGAGGCGAGAGGCGTATCAGACCGGGACGGTAATCGCAGATGACTCCCGCGGCGCGCAGCGCACTTACCGCGGACGCAGGATCGGGATGCTCGAGCGTGACGATCGGCGTGCGCTCCTCGGGGTCGGGCGGACACCGGATCGTCCATCCCTGGTCGAGGGCACCGTCGACCAGGCGCTGCGAAAGGAGCTTGTGCCGTTCGCGCACCTTTCCGATGCCGATCTCGGCAAGCAGCTCGAGGCCGGCGCGCGCGGCGTAGATCGCCGCGACCGCCGGGGTCCCGTATTCGAAGCGCCGCGCGCCCGTGCCGTACTCCAGATGCTCGACATCGAATGCGAACGGGTCCTTCACGCCCCACCAGCCGACCGCGCTCGGACGAGCGCGCTCCGCGACGCTGGCGCGCGCGTAGAGGAACGCGATCCCGGGCCCTCCCATGAGCCACTTCAACGTGCCGCCGACGAGGTAATCGACACCGCTCGCGGTCGCGTCGAAGGGGATCGCGCCGATGGACTGGTACGCGTCGACGACGAGGACTGCGCCCCTGCGGTGGCAGATCTGCGCGAGCGCGCGGACGTCCTGGATCCATCCGGTCGTGAAGTAGACGTGCCCCGTGCAAACGGCCGCGGTGCGCTCGTCCACGGCACGTTCGAAGAGCTCGAGCGGGACGCGCACGCGATCGGGGCTGCGCACGAACTCGACGCGAGCTCCGCGGTCCGCGACCGCGAGGAACGCGTGACCATCGGTCGGGAAATCAAGATCGGACACGATGACCTTCGGCCGTCTGGCGTAGTCGAACGTGCTCGCTATTCCCACGAGGCCTGCGGACACGTTGGGGACGATCGCGATCTCGTCGGCGGATGCTCCGAGCACCCCGGCGAGGTCCTCGCGGAACGCTTCGTACTCGCCGATCCAGTGGTCGTACCAGGCGCGCCCGCCCTGCTCGGTCCATTCCGTTAGGTAGCGCTCGATCCGCTCGCGGCCGCGCCGGTGCAGCGGCGTCAGCGAGCAATTGTTCAGATAGTTGAGGCGCTCGGTGATCGGGAACTCCGCGCGCCAGGCTTGCTCTTGTTCGTTCACCAGCCCGCCACGTAGCTCTCGCGCCGCGGATCGGCGCCTCCCTCAAGCGTGCCGGTGTCGAGGCGCCGAACGGCGCACACGCCCGCGGCGGCCGGAGAGAAGTCGGGGAGCGCGCGGATGACGTGCCCGCGGCGCGCGAGACCCTCGCGCACCTCCGGTGAAACGCGGCCCTCGACCGTGAGTACGCCCGGCTCGTACGCATGAGGGTGGAACGACCAGGGGAACGACCGCGAGATCACCCGCGGCGCCTCGATCGCGGCTTGCGTGTTCATCCCGAAGTCGACGATGTTGCACACAACCTGGACCATCGCCTGGCATTGCGCGTCCTCGCCCGGGCATCCGAACGGCATGAGCGCACGCCCATCCTTCATGAGGAGGGCGGGATTGGGTGTGAGGCGGGGTCGTTTGCCGCGCGCGATCGCCGAGGGATGGCCCGGTGTCGTCCAGAGCTGCGCGCCGCGGGTCGAGACGATCATGCCGAGACCGCGGACGAGCGGTGCCCCGAGGCCTGGGTCCGACGGTGTCGCGGCGAATGCGTTCCCTTCCGCATCCATCGCGCACGCGAATGAGGTGTCCGGTGCCCCGACGCCTTCGGCGACGCGCGGGCGATAACCCGCATGCCCGGCACGTCCCTCGAAGCGCCACGGGTCACCCGGCGGGGGCAGCTCCGGATGGGCGCGATCGTCGTCGATCAACATGCGGCGCTCCTCCGCGTACTCCTTCTCGAGGAGACCCGCAATCGGGACGTCGACCTGCTCGGGATCGCCGAAGAATCCTTCACGGTCCGCGGCCGCGAGCTTGAACGCCTCGACATACCGGTGCAGGAACTCAAGCGACCCGGGTCCGAAGGACGCGACGTCGTATCCCTCGAGGATGTTCAAGGTCATCGGGACGAGCGGGCCCTGCGACCACGGCCCGCACGCGTACACGTCGACGCCGCGGTAGGACGAGTGCGCGGGCGCTTCGATGCGCACGCGTTGGGAGCGCAGATCGTCCTCGGTGATCGCGCCGCCGGCTTCGCGCATGAAGGCCGCGATCTCCCGGGCGATGTCGCCGATGTAGATCGAGTCGCGCGCGGCGACGATCGCCTGCGCGCGGCCGGCCGCGGCGCTCGCGCGTTCGATCTTGACGAGCCGGCGGAAGAGCGCGCCGAGCTCGCGCTGTATGAGAATCTCGCCCACCCGCGGCGGGCGCCGGTTCGGCAGGAATACGGCCGCGCTCGTCGGCCACTGCCGCAGGCGCTCGGCGAGCCGTTCGATCGCCACGGCGAGGCGGGGGTACACCGGAAAGCCGTCGCACAGCTCGATCGACGGCGCGAGGACCTCCGCGAGCGAAAGGCGTCCGTGACGTGCGAGCGCGGTCAGCCATGCGTCGGCCGCCGCGGGCGTGACCGAGCGGGCGACGCCGATCGGCATGTCGTCGCCGTGGATCGCGCGATAGGTCGCGAGATCGAGCGACGCGGGCCAGTGTCCGAGCCCATCGATCGTCTCGGGAGCGGCCATCCCGGGCCGGAACACGATGCACGGAGCGACCCCACCGAAGTCGGTGAGATGACGCTCGAGGACGTTCAGTGCGATCCCCGCCGCGACACCCGCGTCGATGGCGTTGCCGCCGCGCTCGAACATTCGCGCGCCGGCGAATGTCGCGAGGTAGTGGCACGAGCTCACCATGTGGCGCGACGCGAGAAGTGCGGGCCGGCCCTGGGTCACGGCGATCGGCGGCGCGGTGTTCTCGATCGGGATCTCGCGCACGGACCAACTTTAGTCGGTACGCTCGGTCGATGCGGATCATGCAGTGGCGCGTTCCGCCGTACGACAACGGGACCTACATCGTGATCGACGAGCGAGGCGATGCGCTCGTGATCGACCCGTCGATGGGCGAGCGGCAGATCATCGCGGCCGTCAAGGAACACGGTCTCCACCTCGTCGAGATCCTGAACACGCATGGCCACCCCGACCACATCTATGGCAACGCCGCCGTGAAAGAGGCGACGACGGCGCGGCTTGCCATCCACCGACTCGACGAGTATCGACTCGGCCCGGAGCGCCCGGCGACGACGTTCCAGGTTCCACCGTCCGCTGCAGACGACCTCTTCGATGAAGGCGCGCTGACCTACGTCGCCGACCTCGAGCTCACCGCCCTCCATACGCCCGGACACACCGAAGGCTCGACCTGTTTCTACGTCGAGCGCGAGAGCGTGCTCTTTTCGGGCGACGTCATCTTCAAAGGAAGCACCGGCCGATGGGACCTTCCGGGCGGGGATCGTGAGCAGATGGAGCGGAGCCTCGAGCGCGTGATGGCTCTTCCCGCGGACACGAAGGTCTATCCCGGCCACGGCGCGATCACGACGATCGGCGAGGAGCTCTCGACGCTCCGGTCTATGCGCGAGGCGGGCGTGCTTCCCGGCCTGCGCGTCTGAGGCTACGAGCGGGCTACTCGGTCACCCCGAGGATGTTGAATCCGTTGTCCGCGAAGATCGTGTCGCCGGTCACCGCGCGAGACCAATCCGACGCGAGGAAGACGGCCACATTACCGACCTCTTCCTGCGTGATGTTTCGCCGCAGCGGCGCCTTCTCGACCATGAGGTCGCGAGCCTGCGAGACGCCCCGCACAGCGCTGCCGGCGAGTGTCTTGAGCGGTCCGGCAGAGATCGCGTTCACTCGGACGTTGTGCGGCCCCAGGTCGGCCGCGAGGTACCGCGTTTCCGCTTCGAGCACAGCCTTGGCCATGGCCATCGAGTTGTAGCTCGGCACGACCCGGTCGACCGCGTTGTACGTGAGGCTCATCACCGATCCGCCACCGGCCTTGTCGAAGAGCGGCAGAGCGGCGCGGCTCAGCGCGACCAGCGAATAGGCGCTGATGTCGATGGCCGTCTTGAGTCCCTCCCGGCTGATCTCGTGAAATCGGCCCTTCAGGTCCTCGATCGCCGCGAACGCGATCGAGTGCACCAGGATGTCGAGCTTGCCCCACTTCCGGTCGAGCTCGGCGAAGAACCGATCGATCTCATCCTGCTTCGACACGTCGCACGGACCGACCGGTATTGCCTCGTGGTCAGGCAGGGTCGCGACGAGCTCGAGCACGTTGTCCTTGAGACGATCGTTTGGCCAGTTGAACGCGAGCTCCGCGCCCTCGCGCTGAAACGCGGTCGCGATCCCCCAGGCGATGCTGCGCTTGTTGCCGACGCCCATGACGAGCGCTTTCTTTCCCTCGAGCAGTCCCATCGTCGTGAATCATCCCAGATGAGGCGACGGCGCGCACGCTCGTTGGATGCATTACTGATGCAGCGAATCAAGTTCCATTCGCGTCAACCGCATGAGGAACTCCGGGTCGGGTTCGCCCGGTACGGCCACCTCGCGCAGGGGACGGAAGCCCGCCTTTTCATAAGCGCGGATGGCCGGGACATTCTTCACCGAGGGACCGATCACGCACACGTCGATGCGGTGGAACGGGAACGCAACCTCGCGGAGAAACTGACGGAGCATCGCAGGTCCGTGAGCGCGGCCGACCAGGTCGGCCTCGCCGATGAAGAGATCGACCCCGATCGCGTCCTCGCCGAGCGCGAGAGCCTCGGCGTACTCGGGGTCGTCCGCGATCCGGTAATGCTGCAGCAGGCCGGCGGGTCTTCCGTCGATCCGCGCGAGAAAGTGGTACGTCGGGTCCTTGCCCTCGATCGCCTCGCGGTAGTCGTCGATGACGGCCTCCGGATACGGGGTCTTTACGCCGTCGTCCCACCAGCGTTTCACGTGGGGCTCGAGGAGCCACCGCCGGATGAGCGGCAAGTCAACCTCGCGCAGGGGCGCGAACGTGTAGGCGTTTGCCGTACTCGGCGATGGCAGTAAGCGCCGCCGCGCTAGTTCAGCCGAGGCGGACCGTCGTCGTCGTCGTCGACCCTTCGCCCACGCCAATACTTGATCTCGCCGCGCCGCCCGCCACCGCGCCGAGGGCTATCGAGGTCCTGCGTGAAGATGTACGCGGCCGCTCCAAACGCAAGACCGACCCACATCATCACCCCATACGCCTCGACCTGATAGGCGATCGTCTCGCCGGCGGCCGCAGCGGCACAGATGAGGAGGAGCCGCCAGAGAGCCTGAGTCATGTGCGGCCGTTCCGAGGGAGGAACGAAGCCTCCTTCGCCCACGCACCGCATTCCGCGAGCTCGTCCTTCGTGACCCAGCCGCTGCGTACGGCGAGGCGTAGCTCGTCACGGAGTGTGGTCTCGAGCATCTCGGGGCCATCGGTGTTGAAGGAGAAGCGGACTTTGTGCTTCTTGAACGCCGCGATGTACTCGCCGAGCTCGTCAGCGTCCTTCACGATCTTCGAGTCCAGGTTCGACGACGGACAGATCTCGAGGAGCACGCCGCGCTCGGCGAGCTTCTTGCAAAGGCCTGCGTTCCGCGCTGCGTGTATGCCGTGGCCGATGCGGTCGGGCTCCAGATGCTCCAGCACTTCGTCGACGCTCTCCCAATCCTCGTCCTCTCCGGCATGCACGGTGATCCCGAGCCCCGCCTTGCGAGCCTTCTTGAACAACGCCGCGTAGTCGCGGTAGCGGAAGTCCGGATTCTTGCCGCCGGCGATGTCGATGCCGACGACGCCGCGATGGCGGTACGCGATCGCCTTCTCGAGAATGATCGCGTTCAACGACTGGTCGAAGGTCCGGTCGAGGCAGAAGATGAGCCCGGCCTTCACCGGGTACTCCAGGAGGGCGCGGTCGAGACCGCGGATCGACGCCATGATGATGTGGTCGAGGTCGCGCTCGCCGCCGCGGTTTCGCTTCATCGGGTTGTATCGAAGCTCGAGCGTGGTGATGTTCGCCTTTCGGTAGGCACCGCCGACGACGTGGTAGACGGACTGCTCGACGGCGAGCGGGCTTGATTGGACGAGCTCGGTCCAGTGGTAGAGGGCAAGGAAGTCTTCGAAAGACTTGTTCGCTTGCTTGCGCACAGTGATGAGATCAACGAATTCCCAGTAGTCCTTGGTCGGAAGACGGATGCCTTGGTCATGGGCGATGCCCCACATCGCAGCTGGGTCGACGGCACCACCGAGATGAACGTGAAGCTCGGTCAACTCATCACCGAGAGGGTGCGGCATTAGTCGCGAAGGCTAGCCGAGGCTACGAACAAGGAGGTTGGCCGGACTCCGAACCGCGGGTGGCACGGCCCGAGCC
>JBOGTG010000111.1:0-9382 GCA_050692175.1 Candidatus Limnocylindria bacterium
CAGGACCTCGTCGCGAAGCTCGTCGTGGTGGAGCTCGTTCCGTACGAGCGGCTGTTGCTCCAGGTCGTCGTCCGGCACGCGGAGCTCTTCGATCTCTTCGAGGTCCAGCCGCACGAGCAAGGCTCGCTCGTGACGTACTCGGGACGCCATCAGCTCTCGCTCCTCAATGCGATCCTCACCGGATGGCGCCTGCCGTCACTGCGCAAGGGTTTCGCCGAGAGGCGCAACGCCAATCTCGAGCGGCTGCGCACGATCTTCCGCCCCGCCCCCCTCGCTCGCCGGGCCTAAAAGGAACAGCCCGCGGGTCTCCCCGCGGGCTGTCAGTTTCGGTCGGTCCGTCTAGTTAGCCGCGGCCCTTGCCCTTGCCTTTGCTGCCGGCGCCTTCCGGCTTGCCCTTGCCTTCGTTGGTGCGCTCTTCCTTGGCGTTGGCGCGGACTTCCTTGGCCTTGGCGTGCTCTTCCTTGACCCTCTCGTCGTCGGATGTCGTGGCGGTCGCGGCGGCCTCGGTCAACTCGTCGAACGTCGCCATGACCTCGTCCATAACCGCCTGCATGTCCAGGATCGCGTCGTCCACGATCTCGCGGTACTTCGTCACCAGATCGTTCGTCTCGATCGCAAGCGCGATCGGATTCTCGGTCTGGGTCTCGACCGCGTTGTCGTCCTCGTCCTTGAGCGAGGCGCTACCTTCGGTGAAGATGAGTTCGTCGGTCGCGCCATCGACGTCGGCGTCCGCGTCGAGCTCGAAGCTGACCTCTGCGCTCTTGCCATCCTCGGCAAGATCGAAGTCAGCGGCCTGAGCCGACGTCGTCACGTCCTCGTTTGCCTTGTACGAGAAGAGCGTCGCGCAGTCGCCGTCGCAGACGACAGGCTCGCTGAACTGCACGACGAACGTGACGGTGACCGTGTCGTCCTCTTCGTCCTGATCAGTGAGGGTGGCGAGGGTGATCACGGGCGTCTCGTCGACGGTCGGCTGCTCGTCCTTGCAAGCTTGGCCGAGCTCGACGACGTTCTGGATCTCCTCGCGCGCGTCGTTCTTGATCTCACCGAGCTCCGCGCCCGCGGACTGGATCTGGGCGCGAGCCTCGCTCGTCATCTCGGAAGCCGAGGCCGATCGCCTCGCCTCACGGGAGAGTCCACGCGCCTCGCGCGAGAGGTCTCGGAGCTCGCTGCGGAAGCCCATCCACGCCTCGTGTAGACGGTGAAGACCCTCGTTGCGTTCGTGCGCGAGAACGCTGCAGCCGTTTGTCTCGTTGGCGAGCGGCGCGGCGTTCGCGCTCCCGCCGAACGTGGTCGCGGTAAGAGAAAGGATGAGTGCGCCCACTGCCATCCCACGAGCAGTGCGGTTCGCGATACTGGTGCGGAACATGTGCACCTCCTTGTGCACTAGTTGCTAACGGGCCCGGCCGCTGGCGGTTAGTCCCCGATCGGTGGGGGTACCGCAGTACTACCCCGGATGGGGACTTGCCCCACGGGTCAGTAGACTTCGCCGCCATATATGGAGAAACGGCCTGTTGATCTCGGGACCCGTGACGGGACGCTTGTCTTCGCGGTGCTGCTGCTCGGGATCTTCGCCATTAGCGCGAGCGTCCTCGCCGTGATCCTTTTCGTGACTGCGGCGGGCGGGTAGCGCCCTGGATGAAACTCCGCTGAGACCGCGGGAGGGCTACACGCGCTCGATGACCGCGGCGATCCCCTGGCCTCCGCCGATGCACAGCGACGCGAGGCCGTAGCGCTTCTCGCGCTTGCGCAGCTCGTACGTGAGCGTGAGCGCGAGCCGCGCGCCCGACGCGCCGAGCGGATGTCCGAGCGCGATCGCGCCGCCGTTCACGTTGGTCTTCTCGCGATCGAGACCCAGATCCTTCTCCACCGCGAGGTACTGAGTTGCGAAGGCCTCATTGATCTCGACGAGGTCCATGTCCTTGACCTTGAGCCCGGCGCGCTCGAGTGCCTGGCGCGATGAGGGCGCGGGGCCGATGCCCATGATGTCCGGGTCGACGCCGCACACGCCGCCTGCGACGATGCGCGCGATCGGCGTCAGCCCCGCCTTCTTCGCGGCGTCGGCCGACGCGACGACCACGGCCGCGGCGCCGTCATTGATGCCGGATGCGTTGCCCGCCGTGACCGTTCCGTTCCTCTCGAATCGCGTCTGCAGCTTGCTCAGGATCTCGAGCGTCGTGTCGGAGCGGATGTGCTCGTCCTTGTCGACGACGACCTCGCCCTTCTTCGTCTTCACCGCGACCGGGACGATCTCCTCGCTGAAGCGGCAGGACTCGCGCGCTTTCGCGGCGAGCATGTGGCTGCGGTACGCGAACTCGTCCGCCGCGTCGCGGGCGATGCCGTACTTGCGGGCGAGGTTCTCCGCGGTGTTCGCCATGCCGAGGCCGTTGTACGAGTCGACGAGCGCGACCCACAGGTAGTCCTCGAGCTTCTGCTCGCCGAGCGGTAGGCCCCAGCGCGCGCCGCGGATCTGGTGCGGCGCCATCGACATGTTCTCGGTGCCGCCCGCCAGGACGAACTCGGCCTGGCCGAGCTGGATCTCCTGCACGCCGAGGAGGATCGCCTGCAGCCCCGAGCCGCAGAGCCGGTTCACGGTGAGCGCTGGGACCTCCTTTGGCACGCCCGACTTGAGGCCGATGTGGCGCGCGAGATACACGGCGTCGCCGGACGTCTGGAGCACATTGCCGAAGATGACGTGATCGATCTGCTTTGGATCAACCTTGGACTTCTCCAGCGCGCCCTTCGCCGCGATGACGCCGAGGTCCGTCGCGGAGATGTCGCGCAGCGCACCGCCGTACGTCCCGAAGGCCGTGCGCGCCCCGTCGATGATGACGATGTCTTTCACGAGTCCGGCTCCCTTGCGGCGTGGGCCGCGCCTCAATTGTCCCACCGCCGGAGCAGAATACCGGCGTGCTCGCAACCCTCCGGACGAACCGCCCACTGCAGGCCGGAGCTGCGGTGGTCTTGTTGGTCGGCGCCGCGCTCGCTTGGTACCTTGGCTCGCCGCTGTTCCTGACCACGACCGTCGTGGAGAGAGGAGCCGTGGCTACGAGCGGGACCGTCGTGGCGCGCGGCGACCTGCAAAGGGTCGACGACCTCCACAGGGGTACCGGTCCGGTGCAGATAGTCGAGCTTGACGGGAAGCGTTTCCTCCGCTTCGCGGACGTCGCGATCCAGAACGGACCGGACCTCCATGTCTACCTCGGGCGCGGGACGGGCGGTCAGTACGACGAGGCGCGCGACCTCTATCTGGGCTCGCTCAAGGCCACTAACGGCACGTTCACGTACGAACTCCCCGCGTCGGCGCGACTCGACGACTACCGCTCGGTGGTGGTCTGGTGCCGCAACTTCCGCGTGCTCTTCACCTGGGCGGACCTCAAGGCTTCCTAGGCCGAATACCTAGATCGTTCCGCGGACGCCGTCCGCGACGACCTCGGCCACTTCCATCGTCCCTCCGGCGCCCGCCTCGACCCCCCTGATCCGTCCGCTGCGCAGGCCTTCGCGGATGGCGGCGTCAACGGACTTCGCCGCTTCCTTCTCCCCGATGTGGCCGAGCAGCAGCGCGAGCGCCCCGATCGCCGCGACCGGACTCGCGACGCCCTTGCCCGCGTACTTCGGCGCGCTGCCGTGGATTGGCTCGAAGACCGAGACCTTCCCAGGATTGATGTTTCCCGACGAGGCCGTGCCGAGACCGCCGGCGAGCGCGGCCCCGAGGTCGGAGAGGATGTCGCCGAAGAGATTCGTCGTCACCACGACGTCGAATTGCTCCGGCTTGAGGACCATCCACATCGCGGCCGCGTCGACGTACATCGCATCGCGCTTCACATCGGGGAACTGCTTGCCGAGCTCCTCGAACACGTCGCGCCAGATCTCCTGGATCGGAATGGCATTCGCCTTGTCGACCAGCGTGACGTGCTTCTGCCCGTTCTCCCGCGCGAGCTCGAACGCGTAGCGAATGATCCGCTCGACGCCGGGCCGCGTGAAGCGCATCGGCACAGTCGCGACCTCCTGCGGCGTGCCGACGGCCGTTCGCTGTCCCTCCTGCGTATACGCGTCCTCGGTGTTCTCGCGGATGATCGTCATGCGGATCTCTTTCGCGCCCTTGCCGCGGAGCGGTGAGAGACGGTCGTCGTACAGGTCGACCGGCCGCAGGTTCACGTACAGGTCGAGGCCCTTGCGCAGTCCGATGATCACGTCGCGCTCGATCATTCCGCGCGGCGCATCGGGATGGCCGATCGCGCCCAGAAGGACCGCGTCCTGCTCGCGGATCGGCGCCATCTTCTCGAGCGTGAGCCGCTCGCCGGTCGCCAGGTAGTGCGCGCCCGACCATGGGAACCTCGTGCGCTCGGTACGGAAGCCGAAGCGCTTCTCGCACGCGTCGAGCACGCGGAGCGCGGCGGCCGTTACCTCGGGACCGATGCCATCACCGCCGATGACGCCGATCCGGTATGGGGAGGTCTTCACCGATGGCCGATGGTGCCAGAGCGGGATTGACCCTGTGCAGGCCGCCCTGTAGCCTCGCCTCACATGGCGCTCCGCATCGTCCTCATGCTTGTCTGCGTCCTCCCCATTCATGGGGTGGACACCTCGCGTTCGGGGGGCAGCGGCTAGCGCGGATCACGAAAGCGGACTTCCAGGAAGGCCTCCCGAAAGGGAGGTCTTCTTTGTTGATTGGGGAGGAGCACGACGAACGGACCGGCCGAGTACCTCGCGATCGCGTTCGCGTCTCGGGACGCGGCTGCGGCGGCACGTCTCCGTGTGTCGGTCGCCGAGCTCGTCCCCGACGCTCGGGTCGTGCGATCGCGCACGGGCATCGTGGCCGCGCTCCGAGAGCTCAATGTGTCGGTCGACGCGCGGGCCCATGCGGAGGCGCTGCGCTCCCGTCTCGCGCGGGCGAACGCCGACGACGCGCTCTCGGCGGGCGTCGGTGGTCCGAAGCGCGGAACGACCGGCGCGCACCTCGCGCTCCTCCAGGCGGAGCAGGCCGTCGTGCTCGGGCGCGCCTTGCACGGCGACGGCTCGGTCACGATGTTCGAAGACCTCGGCCCGTACTGCTTCGTTCTCGGCCGGCCCGAGAGCGATATCCGCGAGTTCGCCGATCGGATCCTCGGCCCGCTCGCCGACGGCGAGCAGCACGCCGACCTCGTGCGCACGCTCGATGCCTACCTGCGCCTCCACGGCAGCCTGAACGCCGTGGCGCGCGATCTCTATCTGCACCGGAACACCGTGCGGCAGCGGCTGCGCCGCATCACGAAGCTCACCGGCGCGGATCTGAAGAACGCGGACTCGCGTCTTGCTCTGCAGCTGGCCCTCCTCGGGCGCAGCGCGCTCGAGCGGCTCGCGTCGTGAAGACCGTTCCGTACGCCGCGATCCGTCTCGTCGGCGGCGTGCTCGCGACGCTCTGGTGCATTTTCGTGTTCTCGCGCGAGGGCACCGTCCCGACAGTCTTCCTCGGTTTCGTCACGTTCACCGCCGGCTGGTTCGGCGCGCAGCGCTTCGGCCGGCCGATCGGCCTGTCGAACCGGCCACCATGGCTCGACACCGTCCTGCCGATCGCGATCGCGGCCTTCGCCATCCTGCCGGCCGCGCTCTATCCATTACTTGGCACGCTCCCCATCGCGGTCGTGATGGCGATCGTCGTGCTCTTCTTCGCGGGGATGTCGCTCTCGCTCGGGCTCGGTCCTTATTCGAACGTGAAGGTCGCGCTGGTCCGCTAAGCCTTAACTGCAGCGAACCAGCCCAAAGGCGATCTTCGCTCGCAACACGCGAAGGGCGGCGTCGTCGACGCGCGATTTGAAGGCGCCGTCGGCCGACGCGCGTGCCGAGATCGTCGTCGCCATCGCGTTCGCCGGCGCGACGGTCTTGGAGATGATCATGTCGCCGCCGCCGGAGAGGAATCCGATCACGCGGTCCGCCTGAGCGATGTTCTCGACGGCGACGGTGGCGCCGAGGTCGTCCGAGACGACGACGCCGTTGAAGCCGAGCGAGCCACGGAGCAGGTCGCGGATCACGATGGGCGAGAACGCCGCGAGATTCGCTGGATCGATCCGCTGGTACGTGGCGAGCGCCACCATGACGAATGGGATCCCAGCGCCGATCGCCTCGCGGAACGGCGCGACGTACGGGTCGTCCGCGGTGGTGACGTCGTCGACAACCGCCGCCGTGAAATCAGTGTTGCCTTTGACGCGGCCGAGACCGGGGAAGTGCTTCCCAGAAGTGGCGATGCCCGCGTCGGCCATGCCGCGCATGAAGGCGAGCGCGTGTGCCGCGACGGTTGCCGCATCGTGACCGTAGCCGCGGCGGAGCGCCCCGATCGGCTGGTTCTGCGCGTCGGTCCCCGGCGGGACCACGTCGAGGACCGGCGCGAAGTTGAAGTTGACGCCCGCGCTCGCGAGCTCCTGTCCCCACAGCGCCGCCTGTACGCGCAGTGTCGCGGGGTCGATCTCGCTCTGGTCGAGCGCGCTCGGGATCGGGCTGAACCGCGGACCGGAGAGCGACTGGATGAGTCCGCCTTCCTGATTGGCGGCGACGAAGAAGCGGACGCTCGCCGTCGTTTCCGGGGTGGCGAGTGCCTGGACCGCGTCCGAAACGGTGCGGATCGGGGCGACGCCACCCCCGCTCTGTTCGGTGAACGAGACCGACCCGACGTGGTTGGTCCGGATCGCGCCCACTTCGGCGGGTCCGAGCTGATCGTTCGCGAGGCCGAGCAGGAACAGCTGCCCGATGCGCTGGTCCGCGCTCATGCCGGCGAGGACGCGCGCCGCGCACTCGGCGGTGGCAGTCGCACTCGGGGTGGGGCTCGCTGTCGGGGGCAGGCTCGGAATCGCCGTCGGGCTGGACGTCGGACTCGCCCTCGCGCCCGTGGTGCACGCGGAGAGGACAAGAACGAGCGCGAGCCAGCGAGCGAACGGAGCCATCAGGCGAGTGTCTACTCCACGAGGCCGGACCCCGCTCACCACGATCCCGCGCGGTAGACCGAGGAGAATCCCGCGAATGAATGCCGACCCGTTGCTGTCCGCGGCCGCAGTGACCGTCGTGACATTCGTGGCGCTCTATCTGGCTCTGGCGGGAGATTCCCACGCAGTCACCGTGGAGGTTCGTGACGGCGGCCCTCCTCGCGTTCTTGGTCGGCTTTGTGGTCCTGGCTGTGTTGGCTGGGAGGCCGCGGGTGATTCGCCTTCGAACTGGGTTCGCCACGTCTTCACGCGCCGCGAGGCTACGTAACGGCGCGCCCCTGAAGTCCGGGAAAGGCCGATCCGGTGCTCAATCCCTCGTGCTCAACCGGCTTGTGCGGCGGCGTGCTGAAGCGCGACACATGTCGCTTTTGGGCGTGCAGGCTGCACATTCACACCGGTATGACTTGACGCGACCCGCGCTGTCGCGTTCACTGACCACCTACATGAAGCGCAACCTTCTTGTCGGCATCGTCATCGTCGTCCTCATTGAGAGGGCGCGCATGCGGCCGGGAGGGTAGCGACTCACTCCTCACAGACCAAAAAGAGAAAGTTCTGAAGGCCTCCCGGAAACGGGAGGCCTTCTTCATTTCGGAAGGGGCCGGACCATGGCGCAAGCGCTAGAGCAACCGAGAAGGAGCGAGCCCAGCGTCGTCGCCGAGACGAAGAGCGGGAACGCGGTCCTTATCGAGCAGCTACGCCGCTGGGGCGTCCGCTTCTTTGCCGGGGTGAACGGCGGGGGCGTCGTCCACGTCGCCAAGCACATGGAGCCGTACTACGAGCTCGCGCACTCCGCCGACAAGGCCCCGCGGATGCTCACGATGGGCGAGTACGTCGCCGGCTTCGCGCCGCTCGGGTACTGGCTCGCTTCGGGTCGCATCGCCGGGTGCGTGACCACCACCGGTGCCGCGACCAAGCTCGGCGGCAGCGGGATGACCGACGCCAAGCTCCACAACATCCCTGCCGTCTACCTCATCGCGCTCAACTCGACGCTCTCCGTCGGCAACGCACCCCTTCAGGACGTGAGCGAGCACGGCATGAACATCGTCCCGCAGCTCGAGGCCGAGCTCGGTGAGGGCTGCATCGTTATCGACAACATCGATCGGCTCGAGGACGATCTCCGCCGCGCGCAGCGGGTCCTCAAGCGCAACAAGCCCGTCGCCATCGCCTTCCACCCCGACGTCCTCTCGCGCGAGACCGACGCCAACGTCTCGTGGACGAGCCACCCGCGCACGTTCTCAGCACACGACGTGTCCGAGTTCCTCGCGGAATTCCCGCGCGTCGCGAAGGGCAAGCGTGTCGTCGTCTATGTTTCCGGCGAGGCCGCCTTCGCGCCGAAGATCCGGACGCTCACGACCGTGCTCTCCAAGGTGCTCAAGGCGCCGACGGTGTGGAGCGTGAACGGCGCCAACGCCATCGCGCGCGACAACGAGTACGGCTACGGGCACATTTCCTTCGGGGGTAACGACCGCGCGATGGAGCTCTGGCGGAGCCTGGGCAAAGACGATGTGGTCATCGCGCTCGGGTTCGACGCCGGCGAGTACTCGCTCAACCTCGCGAAGATCCCGGCAGGGCACGTCTATCACTTCACCGATCTGCACGACGCGTATGGCCACAAACAGGGCGAGTTCCGCCACCGCGCGGCGCACGAGTACCGCATGGTGCGCGGCGACATAGGCCTGGTCCTCGAGGAGGTCCTCCCGCGTCTCGCCGAGAGCTGCAAGGACCGGCCGATTACGGCACCGGCTCCGGAGTCGCTGAACACGCGCGAGCCCGAGCCGAACAAGCGGCCGGGGACCGTCGACTTCCAGGAGTTCTACCAGCGCATCGACAAGATGTGGCGGCCCGGCTCGATCGGGTTCGACGACGTCTGCATCGCGTACAAGGACCGCCAGTGGGTGACGCAGCGGCCGAACCCGAACATCCCGTTCTGGACGACGCACGACGGATCGGCGATGGGCGGCGGCTTCGGTCTTGGCGTCGGCGCGAAGGCCGCGAACCCTGACCTGCACACATTCGTCTTCACCGGCGACGGGTGCTTCCGGCTCTTTGGCGGCGCGCTCGCGGACGCCGCCACGATGGATCTCCGCGTGTTCGTCGTGAACAACGAGGTCTACGGGATTGTCGACAAGGGCCTCGAGGTGATCATCCCGGACTACGACAAGAAGAACTACCACTCGAAGCTGCCGCACATCGACTTCGTGAAGCACGCCGAGGCGCACGGCTGGGACGCGGTGCGCATCGCGCCCGACCTTTCGAACCTCACGGACACGATGGACGCGGCATACGAGCGCAAGGGTCGCTTGATGCTCGTCGACCTTCCGGTCGACGCGGATCAGCTGCTGGGCTTGAACCCGCGACTCAACAACCTCACGACCAAGACGTACCTCTAGGAGGGCAAGGAAAAAATGGCAACCATCTATTACGACAAG
>JBOGTG010000112.1:0-37129 GCA_050692175.1 Candidatus Limnocylindria bacterium
CCGGCGGGATCGGCACTTTGAACGAGCTCACCGTCGCATACGAGCTCAAGCCGACGGTGATCCTCGAAGGGAGCGGCGGTTGGTCATCGCGCATTCGCGAGGTCGCCTACGGTGGCAAGCACCTCGAGGAGGCGAAGATCGCCGAGCTCCACTTCGCGCAGACGCCGCAGGAGGCGGTCGACATGGCGTTCGCGCTCGCCGCGGGCGCTGACTCGGGCCGCGACTCGGCGCGTGAGTATCGGTAGGGCGGGCTAGAGCGGCGGCGCGCCGATCCACGGCAGCGCCGCCTCGCACCACGCCGCCGCCGCGAGGAGGCGGCGGTCGTCGCCGGGTGCGGCGACGAGCTGCAGACCCAGGGGGAGACGGTTCGGACCTAGATCGCTCGGGATGACGATCGCCGGAGCGCCGGTGAGCGACCACCTCGTGCAGAAGCGCGGATCGCCGGTCGTCTCGGGCGTCGGCGCCTCGCCGATGGCGGCCGGCGTCAGGATCCCGTCGTACGGCGTGGCCCATGTCGCGAACGCGGCGATCATGCGATCGCGTGCGCTCACGGCGGCCTCGTACGCCCTCTCGGTGATCGCGGCTCCTTCCTCGAAGGCGCGGCGGGCCGTGGTGCTCACCAGGTGCTCGCGTCCGCGGAGGTCGTCGGCGAGCCGGCGTGCGACCTCGAACAGCATGATCGTCCGGAGAATGGCCGGGGCCTCGTCCAGACCGTCGGGCGGGGTCGGCCATTCGACCGGCCCTCCCGCAGCCGCCAGCCTATCGACGTCGGCTTGGAAGCGATCGCGTGCGGCATCGTCGGCTCGATCCCACTCGCTCGTGAGCAGAGCGGCGAGCTTGGGAGTCGTCGAATCGCCGGACCACCAGCGCGCCAGGTCTTCACCGGCCATGGCCGCGATGAGCCTCGCGACCTTGTGGACGGAACGCGCGAACCCGCCGACGTGATCGAGCGTTTTGGAAAACTCGAAAACGCCCTCGCGCGAGAGACGGCCTGCCGTCGGCTTGAAGCCGACGACGCCGCAGAACGCCGCTGGTCGGATGATCGAGCCGTTCGTCTGACTGCCGACCGCCATCGGCACGACACCGGCGGCCACCGCTGCGGCGGATCCCATCGATGACCCGCCGGGAGTTCGCGAAAGATCCCATGGGTTGAGGGTCGGCCCAGGGTGATAGAAAGCGAGCTCCGCAGTCACGGTCTTGCCGACGATGACGGCGCCCGCCGCGCGAAGGTTCCGGACGACGGCCGCGTCGCTTTGCGCGATCCGTCCCGCGTAGAGCGCGCTGCCGCGCTCCGTCGGTGCACCCGCGGTGTCGAAGATGTCCTTGACGGCGATCGGCACCCGCATCACCGCGCCCTCCGCACCGGTCGCCCTGAGCGCGGCGTCCATGAGGAGGGAGTTCTCCGCATCGAAATGGGCGAAGGCGTGGAGGCGCGGCTCGGTCTCGCCGTATCGCCGGACGCTGTCCTCGACCGCCGAGCTCACGGCCGGATGATGCCTCGGCGCGGTCACCCCTTCTTGGCGGCGCTCCTCGGCTGGCGGGTGCGGGCCACGGGAGCGGCGGGCTTCCCGATCGTCCGGCGCATTGTCACCCGGGGCACCGATCCCTTGCGCAGACCCGGGAGGACACCTCGGACTTCGCGGAAACCGGCCTTGTCGAACATCGCCCTGGTCCCGAAGAAGGCGTAGTCGTCGTGCACCCGCTTCCCACCGGCGCGCACGTACGCCTCGACGGCCGGCGCGCCGCGCTTTCCCGCGTACTCGACCGCGGCGCGGATCATCGCCACGGCGACGCCCTGCCCGCGGTGGCCGCGCCGCACCGTGATGCACGGGATCACCCAAACGGCGACGTCGTCGACGGGCGGCGTTGCCCTCGACTTTTCGACGACCGAGAAGTCGCTGCGAGGCCCGAGCGAGACGAAACCGATGGGATCCGCGCTCCGATAGGCCACCAGTCCGGCTGAGTTCTTTCGACGCCGCGCCAGCTTTGCCAGCACCGCTCGGCGCTTCGCCTCGGCCGTGCCGGGTCCCGCATTGGTGATGCCAAGGTCGCGCTGCTGCGCGGCTGTGTAGCGCGGGAACAGGTCCCAGCAGGTCGAGCCCCACGTGCCGCGCATCACGGTCTTGACGTCGTCGACGCGCGCCGCCGTGAGCGGCCGGATCTCTAGCTGGCTGTCGCGAGCTGGCGCCATCGTTTCCTGGAGAGTCTGCGTATTCGGCTTTCGGCTTGCTCGCGCCAGCGCTCCGATCCGAGGCCGAGCTCGACGAGCGTTTCCATCATCCGGAGGGCACGCTCGAGATCGCCACGGCGCTCGAGGTGGCGGGCGAAGGCGAGAGCGAGCTTCGCACGCAAGGCGTTGTCTCCGTCGTAGTAGGCGCTTTCGTAGCAGGCGAACGCCGCGTCGATCTCGCCGGTGCGCTCGAAGACCCGCGCGAGCGCGAAGGCTGCCGGCGCGTGGTCCGGTGCGCGGCCCGTCCGCGCCGCCGCCACAGCGCGGGCAACGCGGTCGGTGATGCGAACGAGCGAGATCACGTCCCGCGCGTTGTGCTCGAGCACCGGCGCGATGATCGCCGGATCGCGCTTGCGCAGGTAATGGAAGTAGGCATCGGGAATGAGCCAGCCCGGGATGTCCGCGGTGCGGCCGTCGTCGAGGACGCTCTCCTCGAGCTGCCGAAGGGTGGTCGACCCGAATCGGTCACGCCAGAGCCGCCGCGCCGGATGCAGAAGATCGAGATGGGAGTCGTCCACGGTGAGCTCGCTGCGTATCGCCATGACGAAACGCGTCCGGATGATCGGAAGGTCGAACGCCTTGCCGTTGTACGACGCGCACGCGCGAAACGGCTCGATCTCTTTCTTGAGGCCCTCGATGAATTCGCGTTCCGCCCCGAGATCCAGAAGCATGTGCTGTCGAAGGATGAGCTCCGTACCGGCGAAGTGAGCGACGCCGATCAGGAAGATGTACGTGCCCGTGCCGCCCGAGAGCCCTGTCGTCTCGGTATCCAGGAAGAGGATGTCCGGCCAGTCGCGCGGCGGATCGCCTCTTAGTCCGAGGTGCGCGAGTAACAGCGCGTCGCAGGCTCCCCTCCCGACGATCTCGAGCCCGAGATCGTCGACAGCGAAGCGTTGCTCGCGCACCTCAGAACGGGGAAGGGGCGAAGCCGCGGCACCGACCGAGGGCCCCCGCGCGGCGGGGTACCGGCCGGAGGCCGGGGGGTCCGCCGCCGCGTAAAGAGGGTTTCGGTCGGTGCCGCCGCTCTCCCCACCTGCTCGTTGATGCAGCGCGCGATCGCGTTCGACGATCTCGGCGATTCGAGCTCGGAGATCGTTCATCGGAGGGAGAGGAGATCGGCGACGGCGTCGCGCACGTCGTGGCCGAGGGCGTGGGCCGGACCGACGCAGGAGGGGCAGCCCGTTCCGCAGCCACAGGAGTCGAGGTGCTCTCGGGCGCGCTCGAGCAGGACGTCTGTCGATTTGAAGAGTCGCTCGCTGAAGCCGACTCCTCCGGGGGTCATGTCGAAGAGGTAGATCGTGGGCAGCTCCGTGTGCGGGGAGCGCACCTCGACGGCGAGCCCCAGGTCGTGCGGTGCGCACATGAGGAGGAGCGGCGCGAGGCCGTGCAAGAGATTGCCGAGCCCGGCGAGCGCGACCTCGATGCGCTCCTTTGGCCAGCCCGCGGTTGCGCCCGCAGACAATGAGAGCCAGAACGAGGTCGTCTGCAGCTCCTGCTCGGGGATATGAATCTTTCCCCAGCCGATGTTCTCGTGCGTGTACATCGTCAGCTTCTTGTAGATCGTGGCGATCATCGAGACGAGGACCTCGCCGTGCGCTCGACCGAAGCGACCGGTGCTCTGTCCCGCGAACTCGTCGAGCACACGTATGCGCACCGACTCGCCGGCCTGCGTGTAGTAGTCGACTTTCACCTCGCGGACGTACGCTTTCGCGTTCTCCCAGTCGAGCCTTTCCACCTGGAGCTGGCGTCCCTCGTGGAGATAGATCGCCTGCTCGTGCAATGTCAGCGGCGCGCCGAAGCGATCGATCTCGCCGATGACGCGCTGCCTTCCGTCGGTCTGGTCGACGACCACGACGTTGTCCGATGTGGCCGTCCGTAGCGACATCCCCTCAGCGGGGAACGACTGCGCGGACCAGTGATAGCGGCCGTCGGCCTCGTGCAGGATTCCCTGCTCGTCGAGGTACGACAGGACGCCCGGCGTGTCCTCGGTGCCGAAGCGCTCCTTTCGTTCGAACGGGATCTCGAACGCGCCGCACTTCAGGTGCTGCACGAGCAAGTGGACGTTGTCCGGGTTCACAAGTCCGGCCTCGGGCGAACGTTGCAGCACGTAGTCGGGGTGCTGCACGACGTACTGGTCCACCGGCAGCGAGGTCGCGACGAGGAACGCGGCCGAGAGCTCCTCACGCCGTCCGGCGCGGCCCATCTGCTGCCACGTCGATGCCACAGTGCCGGGGTAGCCAATCAGCACGGCGGCCTGCAGCGCACCGATGTCGATGCCGAGCTCGAGCGCGTTCGTGGAGACCACGCCGCGCACCGACCCGTCGCGCAGCCCGCGCTCGATCGCGCGCCGCTCGGATGGGAGGTACCCGCCGCGATACCCGCGGACAAGATCGGGCGGCCACTGCGGCTGCGGGAAACGCGCGCGAAGGTAGGTGAGCAGCAGCTCCGTCGAGACTCGCGATCTCGTGAACGCGATCGTCTGGACGCCCGAAACGAGGAGCGTCGCCGCGATGTCACGTCCGGTGAAGAGGGCGCTCCTGCGGACGCCGAGCGATTGGTTCACGACGGGCGGGTTGACGAACGCCAGTACCTTCTCGCCTCTGGGCGCGCCGTTCTTGTCGATGAGCACCACGTCGTCCTCGACGTGCCGGCGTGCGAGCTCCTCGGGGTTCGCGATCGTTGCCGAGGTGCAGATGAAGATCGGATGTGACCCGTAGAACGCGCAGATGCGCCGCAGACGGCGAAGGACGTTCGCCACGTTCGAGCCGAACACGCCGCGGTACGTGTGGAGCTCGTCGAGCACGACGTAGCGCAGGTTCTCGAAGAGCTTCACCCACTTGGTGTGGTGGGGAAGGATCCCGGTGTGAAGCATGTCCGGGTTCGTGATGACGACGTGGCCGGCTGTGCGGATCGCGGCGCGCACCGCGGGCGGGGTGTCGCCGTCGTACGTGTAGGTCTTGAGGTCGATGTCGACGTCCTTCGCGAGCCGCTCGAGCTCGGCGAGCTGATCCTGCGCGAGCGCCTTCGTCGGGAAGATGTAGAGAGCGCGCGCGGTCGGATCCTTCGCGATCGCGTCGATGACCGGTAGGTCGTAGCAGAGGGTCTTGCCGCTCGCGGTCGGCGTGACCACGACGGTGTGTTTGCCGGCGTGCGTGGTCTCGAGCGCGTCGGCCTGGTGCGAGTAGAGCGAGAGGATGCCGCGGCGACGGAGCGTCGCCGAGATGCGCCCGTCAAGCCATGCCGGGAACTCCGCGTACATCGCGCGGCGCGGCGGGATGCGCTCCCACCGCGTGACCATCTGCTTGAACGCGGGATCCCGGGCGAGCGTGTCGAGGATCTGCTCGAGGCTGACGCGTGCGGGGAATCGAACGGCTGTTCGCATGACCAGCGGACGATATGGAACGGGTGTTCTGACGTCAAGGACAACTCAGGGAACCCCAGAAACGCCTCATGTTCATGCCGCTCGCCAACGTCCGGAAGAGAAGCGGTCTCAGAACGGGGAGAGACCCGCGACCTCTTCCTTGAAGGGGATGAGGTCAAGAGAAAAGGCCCAAAGCAAGAACCGGGCACGAAGTGGTTCCCGCGAAGTTCGCAATCGCGCGTCAGATAAACGGCAAAGGAAAGAAAAAGGCGGGCAGCAGGCCACCTTGTCTCGGTCCAACAACGCGTCCACCATTGCACGACGGATCAGGGGTTGGGGAGAAAGAGTTGGCGATCACCGAAGCACCCTCCACCATCGCGACAGTCACCGGCCTGTGGCGCTACCCAGTCAAGTCGATGCAGGGCGAGGAGCTCAACGCGGCCGAGCTGACCGAGCGCGGGGCCGTGGGCGATCGCGCATACGCGCTCCTGGACCGCGAGACCGGGAAGGTCGCGAGTGCGAAGAACCCGAGGAAGTGGTCGCGGCTGTTCGACTTCCGCGCCTCTTTCGTCGAGCCACCGCGTGCCGGTGCGCCGCTCCCGCCCGTCCGCATCACGCTTCCCGATGGGACGCTCACGACGAGCGCGGACGCCGACGTCAACGCAATCCTCTCGAAAGCGATCGGCCGGGGCGTGACATTCGCGTCGACCTCTCCGGACACACCCGCTCTCGAGGAGTACTGGCCGGACATCGAGGGCCTGGCGCGGCGCGACGAGCTGACGGACGAGCCGATGCCGGAGCGGACCTTCTTTGACGCCGCGGTCGTCCACGTCCTCACGACCGCGACGCTCGACCGGCTTCGGACGCTCTACGGCGAGGGCCGCTTCGAGGTGCACCGCTTCCGTCCGAATCTGGTTCTCACGCCCGACGCGCTGGAGAAGGGCTTCGTAGAGGATTCGTGGGTCGGGCGGACCCTCGTAATCGGCGACGCGCGCATCGCAGTCCTGCGGCCATGCCCGCGCTGCGTGATGACGACGCTCCCGCAGGGTGACCTCCCCCGCGACGGCGGCATCCTTCGCACCGCGGCGAAGTTCCACGAGGTGAACGTCGGCGTCTACTGCGCCGTCCAGCGCGGCGGAACGATCCGCCGGGGAGACGCGGTGCGCATCGAATGACGCCCTACGGAGCGCATGTCGACACCAAGAGGATCGTGTAGCCCGGCAGCGAGGCGGACACTGTCCTGGTCAGGAGACGGGATACGCGCTCCGCGACTATCACGAATCGACCAAGCATTCGCCAGCGAGCCCCGCCGAGAGCGCGCACCGCCTCGACTGGTCGAACAAGCCGCTCCCGTTCAAGATCTACAAGTCGCCCGAGGGAATCTCGTTGCCCGACGACCTCGCGCGCCTTTGCCGCAACTCGAACGGCGTCCCTCGCTGGCGCCGCGGTCCATCCGGGGAGCGCTACGGCTTCCGAGCGGCGCCCTGCACCGGTGCGCTCTACCACGTCGAGCTGTACCTCGCGGCCGCGGAGCGCAACGACCTCGCGGCCGGCCTGTACCACTACGGCGCGTACGACGACTGACGACCCCGCGATGACGTTCGGCCCTTCGCGATAAGGGACGACTCCCTTGGTACCCGTGGCCTCTGTTGACTCCTGCACACGGGCACCTCGCGGCGCGCCTGGCAGAATGCGATGGCTGGTGTGCACGTCTCCCGGGATAAGAGCGCTGACTGTCTGCACACAGCGGCTCGGTTTATCGCCACGGCCCTTGGCAGGGTTCCGTTACTCGCGGCGCCGCTCGTCGACGGGGCGCAGGAGCAGAGCGCCGAGCGCGTAGTACAAGAGCGCGAACAGGAAGGCGACACGAGGTCCGAGCGCGAAGTCGAACGCGCCGACGCGGTCCATCGCGACACCGCCGATGGCGATCGCGAGCGGGCCCGCGGCACCGGTGACGACGTTGGAGATGCCCATGTACCGGCCGCTTGTCGCCTTCGGGACGATGTCGGTCATGAGCGCCCAGTCCACAGCGAGGAACGCTCCGGCCGCGATCCCGACCGGGATGACGAAGAGGACCGCGACGACGATGTTCGGCGCGAGCGCCACACCCAGCATGCCGACTGAGCCCAACACGCAGGTGAAGTAGACGAGCGTCTTCCGCCCGAGCCGGTCCGAGAGCTTGGCCGCGGGGAACGTCGTGACCGCGGTGGTCACCGCGATGAGCGCGGTCGCCACGTTGATCCAGACCCCGATCTCGGCGTCAGAGAGACCGATCGATCGGCTCATGTAGAAGAAGATCAGGTCGGTCAACGTGACCGTTGCCATGAGGACGAACAGCCGCGACCCGAGCAACCACACGAAGCTCCGCTCTTTGAGAATGTCGAGGCCCCACGCGCTCGTCGCGATCTTGATCCACGATCGGCCTTCCCGGGGCGGCGCCACGCGCCCTTCGTCGACCGTGATCAGCGTGACCACCGCAGTGGCCAGCTCGAGGATGCCGAGGCCGATCGTTGCCATGACGAAGTCGCCGGTGAAGAGGCCGATCGAGCCGATGGCGACTCCGCCGATCCGGCCGAGCACGATCATCACGCCCATGAGTCCGCTCGCGAGACCGACCTGCGACGCCGGAACGAGATCGGGGACGTACCCCTGGAACGGGCCCTGCGCGAAGTTGGACGACACCTGGAGAAGGACGACAAACGCGACGACGGAGATGTAGGTGTTCGAGGTCGCGATGCCGACGAGGAATACGACGTCCAGCACCGCCCCGATCAGGATGTACGGCTTGCGTCGGCCCCAGCGTGTGCTCGTGTAATCGGAAATGGTCCCGATCGTCGGCTGCACGAGGATCGCGACGATGGCTCCGAGCAGCGTGAGAAGCGCGAGGCCTGTTCCCGCGTTGGCCTTTCCGACGAGATCGTCCATGCGGCGCTGGAGGATCACGTTGTTGAGACCGCCCCAGATCGCGTTGATGCCGAACCAATAGATCGAGAGCTGGACGATCTGGTAGATGTGCATCATGCCGACCGGCCTGCCCGTCTGGGTCTGGGCTCCCGCAACGCTCACGGCGGAAGTATCGGCAGGTCGGCAACCTGCCTGCACAGCCTGCTAACGTCGGCCGGATGAAGGGCGCGACCTGAGACTCGCCGCGATCCAGCACCGCGCTCGTGCCCCGTTCGTGCAGCCGCTTGCCGGTGATCGTTTCTACGTTCGTCTGCTCGCCGAGGCCGGTGACCTGGCAGCGGTGCGGTGCCACTTCGCCGACAAGTACGCTGCGGATCTCGAAGGAGCGCTGCCGCTCGCGCGCGAGGCAACCGACGGGATCAGCGACTACTGGTCGGTCGTCCTGCCGATGCCCACCGCGCGCCTCCGTTACTTCTTCGAGCTCACCGACACGACCGGAGCCACGCGATTCCTGTCGGAACACGGTTTCCTCGACCACGGTCCTGCGCGGAAGCAGCACGCCGGACATTTCTTCTACCCGTACGACCTTCCCATCGACCGCTTCGCGGTCCCGCCGTGGGTATCGAGCGCGGGGAGAACCTTCTATCTCGTCTTTCCAGATCGCTTCGCGAACGGCAACCAGATGAACGACCCGGCTTGGAAGCGGCCGTGGGGCGAGGCGCCGACGGTGAAGTCCTTCTTCGGCGGCGACCTCCCGGGGATACGTCAAAACCTCGGTTGGCTCACCGATCTCGGCGTCGGCGGGCTGTACCTGACCCCGGTCTTCGCGGCGCCGTCGAACCACAAATACGACCCCTCCGATTACGAGCGCGTCGATCCAGGCTTCGGCACGAACGAGGACCTCGCCGCGCTCGTGCGTGACGCTCACGGACGGGACATCCGCGTGCTCCTCGATGGCGTCTTCAATCACTCGGGTGACAGGTGGTTCGCCTTCCGCGACGTTCGTGAAAAGGGCGAGGCGAGCAAGTACCGCGACTGGTTCTTCCGCATCGAGAGCTTCCCGGTCGACTTCGACGCGGTGAACTACGAGACTTTCGCGAACCGCGCGCGCAGCTACCCGAAGCTCAACACCGCGAACCCCGCGCTGCGCGACTACCTGGTCGGTATCGGCGAGAAATGGATCCGCGACGCCGATGTCGACGGATGGCGTCTCGACGTCGCGAACGAGGTCGATCACCGTTTCTGGCGTGCTTTCCGCGACCGGGTAAAGGCGGCGAAGCCGGATGCCTTCATCGTCGGTGAGGCCTGGCACGATGCGATTCGCTGGCTTGACGGCGCGCAGTTCGATTCGGTCATGCACTACCCGTGGCGCGATGCGGTGCTCGATTTCCTGCGGCACGACATCACCCCAAGTCGCTTCGCGGGGTGGACCGCCGGCATCAGGCACATGTACGACCTCTCCGCGACGCCTGGGCTCATGCACCTTCTCGGCAGCCACGACACCGCGCGGATCCGCACCGAGCTCGGCGGCAGCGCCGACCGGGCGCGCCTCGCCGCCGTGTTGCTCCTCACCGCGACCGGTGCGCCGCTCGTCTATTACGGGGACGAGGTTGGAATGGAGGGCGGCGACGATCCGGATTCCCGCCGTTGCATGGAGTGGGATCCGGCGAAGCAGGACGGCCGGCTCCTGTCCACGTACCGCGCCCTCATCCGCGCGCGCCGCGAACGACCCTGGCTGTCGTGGGGCGCGTTCGAGGACGTCGTTGTGGACGACGAGCGGCAGGTCTACGCGTACTGTCGTTCGTCGACCGGTCCGCTCGCACCCGCGGACGCGCCGCACGACGAAATGTACGTAGCGCTGAATACGGGCGACTTCCCGAGCGACGTGTGCCTTCCTGATGGCGATCGGGTCGATCTCCTGACCGGGAAACGCGCGAGCGGGAGCGTCACGGTCGGGGCCCGCGACGCCGCGGTGCTCGTGGCGTCGACTTGACAGCCAAGCCAATCACCTGAAAAACTCCCGCCTGAAACCTTTCATGAAAGGTTTCACACGACGGGGGGAAGGCGTGCGCAGGGTCACCATCCACGACGTCGCGGGGAAAGCGGGCGTCTCAACCGCCGCCGTGTCGCACGCCTTCAACGACCCCGAGCGCCTACGCGCGACGACGGTCACACGGATCCTGGACGCGGCGCGCGAGCTCGGTTACGCGGCGAACCCGCACGCGCGGGCGCTGCACTCGCAGCGGGTCGGTGTCCTCGGCATTCTGTTTCCCCAACCGATCGCGACGGTGTTCGCGAATCCGTTCTTCGGCTCCTTGCTCGAGGGGATCGGGAACGTCACCGACGAACAGGGCATCGGCCTGCTCACCGTCACGCCATTCAGAGGATCTCTGGAGCATGCCATCGCGGCGGCTCCGGTCGACGGCTTCGTGATCATCGGTCTCGATGAGCGCCACTGCGAGGTAGCACCGCTTCGAAAGCGCGGCGTTCCCTTCGTCATCGTCGACGGCGACTCGCAGACCGCGTCCTCGGTGAATGTGGACGATGAGGCAGGGGCGTACGCGGCGGCGGACCTACTGCTCGACCACGGCCACCGGGACGTGCTGGTGCTGACCTTCGAGACACCGCAAGAGCACCTCGACGATCCCCGCTACGGGGTTGGCGGTCGTCGGCTCCGCGGATACCGCCGCGCGTTCGCAGAGAGATCGCTGCGGATGCGAAGCGAGTGGCTCATTCCGACGGCTGTCACGCTCCAGGGTGGGGACGACGGATTCAGTATCGCGTGGGCCCGAGGGGCACGACCGAGCGCGGTCCTCGCCGTCAGCGACATCATCGCAATGGGTGCGCTGCGCGCCGCGCGTCGACTCGGTGTTCGCGTGCCCGAGGAGCTCGAGGTCATCGGGTTCGATGACATACCGCTCGCCGCCGCGACCCAGCCGCCACTCAGCACGGTGCACCAGCCCATCGCAGAGAAGGGCAGGGCCGCCATCCGACTTCTCATCCGCGAGCTCGACGAAGGCGGTCCGCGCGAGCGGATCGTTCTTCCGACGGAACTAATCCTGCGCGAGTCAACATGGACGTCGCCCGCGAGAGACGAAAACGTCGGCGTCACGAAGGGAGGAAGTGAAGGCGGATCGAAGCGCAGCCTGACGCGCGCGGCCGCTAACCAGGCCGCTTTCTAATCTGACGGGGAGAGGAAACACGAATGGGGAAACTCAAGAAGATCATGCTTGGCGCGGCGGCTGCGCTCGTCGTCTCCGCCTGCACACAGCCGGCGGCGGCGCCATCGCCGTCGCCCACCGCCTCGGCGACGACCGCGGCGGCCGCGAGCCCGAGCGCGTCGCCCACGATCAAGCCCGTGCTCTCGAAGGAAGGCACGCTCACGATCTGGGTCGACGGGGCCCGCACGAAAATGGTCACCGACCTCGGGAAGAAGTTCACCGACAAGTACAAGGTGGCCGTCCAGGTCCAGGAGCTCGGCTTCGGCGACATCCGCGACCAGCTCAAGATCGCCGGACCAGCCAAGGAAGGCCCGGACATCATCATCGGGGCGCACGACTGGCTCGGCGAGCTCGTGAGCAACGGGCTCCTCCTGAACCTCGACCTTGGGGCGAAGGCCAGCAGCGTCGACCCCGTCGCTATGAAGGCATTCACCTACGACGCCAAGGTCTACGGCCTGCCGTATCTCGTGGAGGCCATCTCGCTCATCTACAACAAGGACCTCGTTCCGACCCCGCCCGCCACGTGGGACGAGCTGAAGGCGATAGCCAAGAAGCTCCAGGACGACAAGAAAGTGGAGCAGGGCTACGTCCTCCAGCAGGGTGACCCGTATCACTCCTATCCCTTGCTCACGGGATTTGGCGGCTACATCTTCGGCCGCGACGCGGCGGGTAACTACAACCCGAAGGACCTCGGTCTCGACAGCGCAGGCGGGGTGGCCGCTTACACCGAGATCGACAACATGGTGAAGTCCGGTCTTCTCCGCAAGGACACCACGTACGACCTGATGATGGGTCTCTTCAAGGAAAAGAAGTCGGCCATGTTCATCTCGGGCCCGTGGACGCTCAACGACCTGCGGACGGCGAAGGTGAACTACGGAATCGCACCGATCCCGACCATGAAGAACGCCGCGAGGCCGTTCGTTGGCGCCCACGGCTGGATGGTCAGCGCCTTCGGCAAGAACCAGCTCCTCGCCAAGACGTTCCTCACGGAGTTCGTCGCCACCGACGAGGCGATGCAGGCTCTCTACGAAGCGGTGCCGCATGCCTCCGCCTGGCTTCCCGTTCGGAACAAGACGCAGGACAAGGACATCACGGCGTTCGCCGCGAGCGCGGCGGGCGGCGACCCGATGCCCGCGATCCCGCAGATGTCCTCGGTCTGGGAGGCCTGGGGTAAGGCGATCACGCTCATCTTCCAGCAGCAAGAGACTCCGGCTAAGGCGGTCAAGGACGCAGCTACCACGATTCGCCAGAAGATCGGTCAGTAGCGTCGCGAGCGGGGCGCCGCGAGGCGCCCCGCTCGGCCTCACGCACTCGACCGCGACGATCGTCGGGCTGATGTTGCTCGACGCCGTCGGCATCTGGTTCGCGTACGGCCTCTTCGCTCACGACGGCGCCGTTGTCGCGACGATCGTGCTGATCGTCATCGGCGTCATCAACGTCGCGTTCATCTTCGATGCGCTCGCTCCGCTGCGGTGGATCGTCCCCGGCCTCGCACTGATGGTCGTGTTCGTTCTCTATCCGGTGATAAACACCGTCAACGTCGCCCTCACCAACTACGGGAACGGCCATCTTCTGACGAAGGAGCAGGCCATCGCACAGCTAGAGGGCCAGTTCTACTCGCCGCCGGGCGCACCGACCTACGAGTGGCGGGCCTACCGCTCCCCCGACGACACGTTCCTGCTGTGGCTCACCGACCCACAAGGGCGGAGCTTCATCGGCGATCCGAGGAGCGGCATCGCTCCGGTCCGATCGGATGACCCGCGGTTCGGACCAAAAGACGATGACGGGCTGCCGAAGACGATCGCTAGCTACACGAAGCTCTCGCGTCTCGAGGTATTCCCGTACCTCAGCACGCTGCAATCCTTCACGCTCGAGGCACCTCTGGGGATCCTCCGCATCGTGTCGCTCGACGCGGCGCCGGTCGCCCTACCGAAATACGACTACGTCGCCGCCCGCGACGTCCTCGTCGACCGCGAGAACGGCACCGAGTACCAGAACCTCGACGGCGTCTTCACCGCGGCCGACGGGCGCGAGCTTGTGCCCGGTTTCTCCGCTTTCGTCGGTCTCCGCAATTTCATCCGGGCGTTCACCGACCCCGACGTGCGCGGTCCGTTCAGCAGCGTGTTCGTCTGGACAGTCGTCTTCGCGTTCCTGTCGGTACTACTCACCTTCGTCCTCGGGCTCGGGCTCGCGCTCATCGTCAACGACCGCAACCTCCCGTTCGTCGGGACCTTCCGGGCGCTGTCGATCGTGCCGTACGCGGTCCCCGGCTTCATCAGCGCCCTCGTCTGGGTGGGCCTCCTGAATCCCTTCTACGGGCAGTTCAATCAGGTGCTGCGGCTGCTCACCGGCGTGTCGCCCGAGTGGTTCAGCGACCCGACGCTCGCCAAGGTCGCCATCCTCCTCGTGAACCTCTGGCTCGGCTATCCGTACATGCTCCTCATCTCGCTCGGAGCGTTGCAGTCGATCTCGGCCGAGCTCTTCGAAGCGGCGGCGATCGACGGCGCGGGCGGCCTGAACCGCTTTCGCTTCATCACGCTGCCCCTCCTCCTCGTCGCCCTCGGGCCGCTGCTCATCGGTTCGTTCGCGTTCAACTTCAACAACTTCACGCTCATCGACCTCGTCACACAGGGCGGCCCGCCGATCTCGGGAACGTCTCAGCCAGCCGGAGCGACGGACATTCTCATCTCGTACACGTTCCGTCTCGCCTTTACCGGCGGCCAGGGTGGCCGCGGCGTCGACTACGGGTTCGCGGCCGCGCTCTCCGTGTTTATCTTCGTGATCACGGCCGCGATCACCGCGGTCAACTTCCGCCTGACCCGTCAGCTGGAGCAGGTCAGTGAGAATCTCTGACACGGCCCACGCCGTGTCACCGCGGCGTGGCGTCGGGCTGGCCTTCAAGCTCCTGCTGCTCGGCACCGTGATCGTGTACGCGTTCTTTCCGATCGCCTGGGTCGCGAGCGCCGCGCTGAACCCCGCGAACACGCTCATCAACCAGAACCTGATCCCCCCGAACGCGACGCTCGACAACTTCCGGAGGCTGTTCGACGAAAGCATGGCGACGGAAGTCCATCCGTACCGGCCCTTCGCTCTGTGGATCTGGAACTCGATCAAGGTCTCGACGATCAGTTCGATCATCATCGTCGGGCTCACCGCGCTCGCCGCGTACTCGTTCTCGCGTTTCCGCTATCGCTATCGGCGGCAAGCGCTCCTCACGATCCTCCTGGTGCAGCTCTTCCCGAATCTCCTCGCGATCGTCTCGCTGTTCTTGCTCCTTCAGCTCATCGGCAGCGTCGTCCCGTGGCTGGGACTCAACACACACGGCGGGCTCATCGCGATCTACGCGGGCGGAGCTCTCGGGTTCAATACCTGGCTGATGAAGGGCTACTTCGACACGATCCCGCGATCCCTCGACGAGTCAGCGCTCGTCGACGGCGCCACGCGTCTCCAGATCTTCCGATACATCTTGGTGCCGCTCATCCGCCCGATCCTCGTCGTCATCGGGCTCCTCACCTTCATCGGCACGTACTCCGACTTCATCCTGGCGCGCACGCTTTTAAAGAGCGCCGACGAGTACACCTTCGCGATCGGCCTCACCTTCTTCATCCGCGGGCAGTACCAGAACGAGTGGGGCGCCTTCGCCGCCGCGGCGCTCATCGGAGCGATCCCCATCGTGGTCTTGTTCTTCTTCTTGCAACGCCAGCTCATCGGCGGCCTCACCGCCGGTGCGGTAAAGGGGTAGCGAGACTGCAGAAGGCCGCGGTACAGCACCGATCGCACACACCATTCATCCAGGCTCTCGGTGCGGAGCACTTCTACATCCGTCTCATCGCCGCGGCCGGCGACCTTGCGCGCGTCACGTGCCGATACGCCGACACCCCGCACCAGGGCGCCGACCTCACCGTACCTCTCGACAAGGATGGCAGCGACGGCGTCCGGGACTGGTGGAACGCGACGGTGCATATGCCGACCCGCCGCCTCCGCTACCAGTTCGAGCTCGAGTTCGCCGACGGCACGCGGTCGCACCTGTCGGAGCGGGGGTTCAGTCCCGCCGCGGCCAAACATCACAGCGGCTACTTCCACTACCCGTACAACCAGCCCGTCGATCGCTTCAGGCTCCCACGTTGGCTCGCCGGCACGACCTTCTACGAGATCTTCCCCGAACGCTTCTGGAACGCAGACCGGGCGAACGACCCGGCCGGCAGTCTGCCCTGGGGCGACCGACCCACCAGCCGGGCGTTCTTCGGCGGTGACCTGGCGGGCATCCGCGCGAAGCTGGGGCATCTCAGAGACCTCGCCGTCGGAGGTCTCTGGCTGACCCCCGTCTTCACCGCGCCGACGAATCACAAATACGACCCATCGGACTACTACGCTGTCGACCCCGCGTTCGGCACCAGCGAGGATCTGAAGGCGCTCGTCGCGGAGTGCCACGCGAACGGGGTACGCGTCATCCTGGATGGCGTCTTCAACCACTCCGGCAGCGAGTGGTTCGCTTTCCGCGACGTGCGCGAGAAGGGCGAGGCCAGTCCGTACCGGAGCTGGTTCTTCAACCTCGAAGGCTTTCCGGTGGACGTGCGTAAGGTCAACTACGAAACCTTCGCAAACCGGCTGCCGAATCACCCCAAGCTCAACACGGCCGATCCCGGCTGCAGCGAGTACTTCCTCGGGGTGGGCGAGCACTGGATCCGCGAGGCCGAGATCGACGGATGGCGCCTCGACGTGGCTAGCGAAGTGGACCACCGCTTCTGGCGCGCCTTCCGGGAGCGGGTCAAGGCCGCGGACCCGGACGCCTTCATCCTCGGGGAGATCTGGCACGACGCGTCGCAGTGGCTCGACGGAGACGAGTTCGACTCGGTGCAGCACTATCCATGGCGCGATGCGGCGCTGCGCTTTCTAGGCGGCGACCTGGCCCCTTCGGAGTTCGCGAGCGCGGCGGTCGGCATGCGCCACGCGTACCAGCTGGCCGCGAACCCCGGTCTGCTCCACCTCGTCGGGAGCCACGACACGGCGCGCGTGCGCACCGAGCTCGGGGGAGGCGCGGCGAAGGCCGCGCAGGCGGCCGCGCTCCTCCTCACCGCAGGCGGCGTCCCGCTGATCTATTACGGCGACGAGATCGGGATGGAGGGCGGGGATGAGCCTGACGCGCGGCGCTGCATGGAGTGGGACGAGGCACGGTGGGATCGACGGATCCTCAACACGCATCGCGCGCTGGTGCGGGCGCGTCGAGAGCGGCCGTGGCTCGCGTGGGGGAGCTTCGAAGATGTGGTCGTCGACGACGATCGCGGGCTCTACGCCTACCGGCGCGCCGAGACCGGCCCGCTTGGGGTCCTCTACGGCGAGGGCCCGGGGCAGCTCTGGGTCGCCTTGAATACGGGCGACGCGCGCGCACAGGTCACCATACCGCTCGGCATCCGAGCGCCGCGACGGCTCGTGGATCTGCTGAGCGGCGAAGGCGTCAGCGTCGAGCGCGGAGAGGCTCGCCTCAACCTCGCCCCCGGCGATGCCGTCGTCCTGACCTAGGGCCCCGCGATGATCCGGCTCCTCCTTGCCGCCCTTGTGGTCATGACATCGTGCGGGCCGTCGGTGCCGGCGAGCCGTGCGGGTCCGAGCGACTGGCGCGACGAGTCGATTTATTTCCTGATGACCGATCGGTTTCGCAATGGAGATTCGCGGAACGACGGCGACTCCACGCCCGGGAGACCCGACTGGTGGCAGGGCGGGGATCTCCGGGGGGTTATCGACGAGCTCCAGTACATCAAGGACCTCGGCATGACGGCGATCTGGATCACGCCGGTAACGCAGCAGACGCGCGGCGGCTACCACGGGTACTGGACGGCGGACTTCTACAGCGTCGACCCGCATCTCGGCGACCTCGGCACGCTCAAGGAGCTCGTCACGAAGGCGCACGCGATCGGCCTGAAGGTGTTGCTCGACGTGGTCATCAATCACGTTGGCTACGACCACCCCTGGCTCGTCGACTCGGCGCACGCGGGCTGGTTCCACGATCGCTGCGCAATGATCTTCAGCGACCAGAAGAGCGTCGAAGACTGCTGGCTTGCCGGTCTTCCCGACCTCAACACCGAGAACCCGGCCGTGCGCGCGTATCTCACCGACTGGGCGCTCTGGCTCGTGCGCGAGACGAACGTCGACGGGTTCCGGCTGGACACGGCGCGTCACGTGCCGAAGGACTTCCTGCGTGAGTGGGTGGCAGCGATCAAGCGCGAGCGCCCGAGTTTCTGGATCGTCGGCGAGGTGTTCAGCAGCGATTTCCGGTACCAGGTGGACTACCTCACGGCGGGCCTCGACGCGATCACAGACTTTCAGACGCAGGAGAGCATCCGGCGAGGGCTCGCCGCGCGGGAGGATCTCACCTGGATCGGCAGGCCGCCCGCGCTCGCCGAGACGTATCTCCCAGGCCGCGAAGCGGCTCGCATCACGTTCATCGATAACCATGACCTCGATCGTTTCGTCGGGCCCGCGCAGAACGCCGACGCGCAGTCCCGCTTGCGGCAGGCCCTCGTGTACCTGTTCACCATGCCCGGCACGCCGGTCCTCTACTACGGCACGGAGATCGCGCTACCGGGAGGGGGTGATCCGGACAACCGGCGCGTGATGGCATGGACCGGCGGCGATGAGACGACGCGCGACCTGGTGCGGCAGCTCGCGACCCTACGGCAGCAGAGCCCCTCGCTTCGGCGCGGCTCGTTCGCGAAGCTCCTGTCCGAGCGAGAGACGCTCGTGTACGTGAGAGAGATGGGCGCGGACACCGCGGTGGTCGCGATCAACGGCCAAAGCGACGCGCCGCAAACGCTCGAGCTGCCGCTCGCCGACATCGGCGCGAAGGGCGTCGTCCTGTACCGGACGCTCGGACCGCACGCGAGCGGCGTTGTGCGCGACGATGCGCTCTTGATGACGCTCGGCCCGCGCGGCGCCGCGGTGTTCCTTCTCGGCGTCGCGGAGGCCAGCCCGCCCGCATGGACGATGATCCTCGCGGTAGCCGCGCTCGCCCTCATCGCGATCGTTCTCGGCGCTATCGCCTACCGGCGGCTACGACGAGGCCCTCCTCCGGCGATATTGCGATCCCCTCAAGGCTGACCTCCAGAGTGTCGCGGGCGTGATCAGTCGATAGAGCAACTCGCCCTGAGCCCGCTCCGAACGAGACGCGGTGTGCGGCCTTCGTGAAGTTGAGCGCGACGAACACGCGCTCGCCGTCCGCCTCGCGAGCGAATGCGAAAACTCCGCGGGGTGCCGGAACAGTTCGATAGGAGCCGCCGCGGAGCGCCGGCGATGACTTGCGCAGCCGGATGAGGCGCCGATAGAGCGAGAAGAGCGACGCAGGATCGTCGCGCTGCGCGGCGACGTTGTCCTGGACGTGATCCGCGGCGAGAGGCAGCCAGGGCTCGCCGGCCGTGAAGCCAGCATTCGGCGACGCGTCCCATTGCATCGGCGTGCGTTCGGGGTCGCGGCCATCGACGTCGACCACCCGCTCGGGTGGGATCGGGACGTCGGTCATCCCGATCTCCTCGCCGTAGTAGATGAAAGGAGTGCCGCGGAGCGTGAGAAGCATGACGGCGGCCACGCCGGCCCGCTCGAGTCCGTAGCGCGTGCTGGCGCGCGACCGATCGTGGTTCGAGAGTGTGTAGTCCGGCCACGAGCGCTTCGGCAGGAGCCGCTCCCATTCCTCGACGACCTTCCGGAAGCGCTCCGCGATCCACGGCTGCTCGAGGAAGTGGAAGTTGAACGAGAGCTGCAGCTCGTCGTCGTTGCCGTAGTAGCGGACGTGCCGCCGGAGATCGCGCACGCCGATCTCCCCGACCGCCATGCGGTCGCCGTCGTACGAGTCGAGGACCTTGCGCCAGCGACGGTGGATCTCGTGCACTTCCTCGAGATCCCAATTCCGGAGCCGCGGCCAGCCCCGTAGCCGGACGCGCGGGTTGTCGCGCAGACGTTCGTCTCTGATTAGACCGGAGGCCACGTCGACGCGGAACCCGTCGACGCCGCGATCGAGCCAGAAGCGCATGGCGTCGTCGATGGCGGCGCGGACGTCCTTGTTCCACCAGTTGAGGTCCGGCTGCTCGGGCAGGAAGTGATGCAAGTAGTACTGGCCGCTTCGTTGGTCGAACGTCCACGCACTCCCGACGCGGCGGAAGACCGCTCGCCAGTTGTTCGGCGGCTCGCCGCCGCGGCGCGGATCGGCCCACACGTAGAAGTCGCGCTTCGGATCGGCGCGGGACCGGCGCGCCGCCGTGAACCACGGGTGCTGATCCGAAGTGTGGCCCGGGACAAGGTCGACGATCACGCGGATACCGCGGCGATGCGCTTCGGAGAGCAGGTGGTCGAAATCGGCGAGATTCCCAAAAGTCGGGTCGACGTCGCAGTAGTCCGAGACGTCGTAGCCGAAGTCGGCCATCGGCGAGCGATAGAAAGGAGAAAGCCAGATCGCGTCGATGCCAAGAGATCGGGCCGAGCCGTCGTTCAGGTGATCAAGGCGAGCCGTGATTCCCGCGAGGTCGCCGATCCCGTCGCCGTTCGAATCCTGGAACGAGCGGGGATAGATCTGGTAGAAGACGCCCTCTCGCCACCACACGCCGCGCACGTCCAGATTCTGCCGATTAGCCTCGTGGCGTGACGGAAGCGGCGCTGCAGGACGCGTACTCTCCGAACGGCATCTGTTTCGGGTGCGGGCCCATGAACGAGAAAGGTCTGCGCATCAAGAGCCGGGTCAGCGGGGACGATGTTGTCGCGATCTGGCACGCCGAGAAACACCACGAGGCTTTCGAAGGCATGCTCTCCGGCGGCATCGCGGGGACGCTGCTCGATTGCCATTCCAATTGGACCGCGGCCTACCACCTCATGCGGCGAACCGGGGCTCCGACGCCGCCGGTCACGGTCACCGCCGAGTACGCCGTGAAGCTCCTTCGACCGACCCCGACAGCCGGCCCGATCGAGCTCACGGCCCGGCCCGTAGAGATCGCCGACGATCGCGCGGTCGTCGAGGCGGAGCTTCGAGCGGCTGGCAAGGTCTGCGCCACGGCTCGCGGAACGTTCGTCGCGGTGAAGCCGGGCCACCCGGCGTACCACCGCTGGTGAGGTGGCCGGCCTACGCACGTTCCAACATCCGTAATACGGGGCGACGGTAGGCAAACCTCCCGATCTCGCTTGCGGCTCCCAGATCCGCACGTACGGTGCATCTCATCATCGAAGCGCTCGTGTCGTGGTCGCTCCATCAGCGGGATGCGCCGATCGCGGCGCGCGAGCGTCTTGCCGCTTCTGTGCCTGCCGCCATCGAGCGCGGCGCTCTGGCACTCGTCACCTGCCATCGCGTAGAGCTGTTCGCATCGCTCGCCCGAGATGTCGACCCGCGTTCTTGGCTCGCCGAATCGACCCGACCATCGGATCTGGTCGGCGCGGTCACGGTGCGGGTGGATGCGGCCGCGGTCGCGCATCTTTTCCGCCTCGCGGGCGGTCTCGATTCCGCGATCCCCGGCGAGCGTCAGATCCTGGGACAGCTGCGCCGGGCCTATGGGAGTCGACGGACGGCATACCCACCGCTGCTCTCGGCCGCGGTCGAACGCGCCCTCCATCACGGTCGGCTCCTCCGTGCCGGAACTGCGCTCGGTTCAGTCACGCGGTCCATCGGCTCGCTCGCTGTCGATGAGCTCCTGCGGGAACTGGACGAGCCGGCCCGCGCGACGGTCCTCGTCGTGGGGGCGGGGGAGATCGGCAAGCTCGCCTCTCGCGCACTCCGTCGACGTGTCGGACGCATCCTCGTCATCAGCCGATCGAGCCAGAGCGCGCAGGAGGCGGCCGCACTCGCCGAGGGTGAGGCGGTCGAGGACGTCGCCAAAGCTCTCGACGCGGCCGATGGCGTCGTTTCGGCGGCCGACACGCGGGGCGCGGTCCTCACCTTTGACCTGCTGAGGGCGCGCGTCGCGCGGGGTCATCTCGTCATCGTCGATATCGCCATGCCCCGGAGCGTCACCGCGGACGCCCGTTCGCTCGATGGTCTGCGTTACCGGAGCGTCGACGATCTGCGCTCGGAGGTGACGGTACCGCCGGAGGTCATCGCCGGATGCGAAGAAGCCTGCCGGCTCGCGGCCGCCCTTTTTGCCCGGGAGAGCACGGCGCGGGAGGCCGCCCCGGTGATCGCGGCATTGCACGCGCGGGCCGACGGCGTCCGCCGGCGGCAGCTCGACCGTGCCCTCGCGAAGCTCGGACACCTGAGTCAGCGGGACCGAGACGTGGTCGCCGGTCTAGCGCAGGCGCTCGCGCGCGGTCTCCTGCACGAGCCCACGGCCGCGCTCCGGGAGAAGCCCTCGCGCGCCGACGCCGCGCGCGAGCTCTTCGGGATCGAATCGTGACCGTTGTGATCGGGACGCGGGGCAGCGCGCTCGCGCTCGCGCAGACGAAGCTCGTGGCATCCCGGGTCGGCGAGGACGCCGAGATCCGAGTCCTGCCGACGGCCGGTGATCGCAGCGGGCGGCCGATCCGCGAGCTCGGCGAAGGCGTCTTCGTCGCGACGATCGAGGATGCCCTTCTGCGGCGCGAGATCGACGTTGCCGTGCATTCGCTCAAGGACCTGCCCACGATGGAGCGCGAGGGTCTCGTCGTCGCGGCGGTGCCGGAGCGTGCTGACCCGCGGGACGTCCTGATCACCGGGAGGCGTGGGGGCCTGCCGTCACTCCCCGAGCGGGCTGTCGTCGGCACGTCGAGCCCGAGGCGCGCCGCATTCCTGCGCGCGCTGCGCCCCGACACCGTGACGCGCGAGATGCGCGGCAACGTCGACACGCGGCTGCGCAAGGTGCACGAAGGCGAGTACGACGCCGCGGTCCTGGCCCTCGCCGGATTACGGCGCCTTGGCGTGGCCGTCGATGAGCACGAGATTCTGGACGAACACGCCATGACGCCGGCCCCCGGCCAGGGCGCGCTTGCGGTGCAGTGCCGCGCCGAGGATCGCGCGCTTCGGACCCGCCTCGAGCTCCTCGATGACTCCGACACTCATCTCGCGGTCCGGGCCGAGCGCGCGCTCCTCGCCGCGCTCGGTGCGTCGTGCGCGCTGCGCCTGGGCGCGCTTGCTCGTGTGGAAGGCGGTGCGGTACGGTTGGCCGCCGCGTTCGCCGTCGGTGACGAGATCGCGCGATTCGCGGGTGCCGGTCCCGATCCCGAATCGGTGGCCGCGGCCGCGACACGGGCGCTCTCCGCCTCCTTCCTTGACGGGCTCACGGTCGTCCTTACCCGCGACGAGGAGGACGACCGCTACGTGGCGGAGGAGCTGCGCGTGCTGCGCGCGCGGGTCCTCATCGCGCCGTGCATTCACACCGAGCCTCTCGAGGACCGTACCCCCCTCACGGGTGCGCTCGCCAAGCTCGGCCCCGACGACCTCGTCGTGGTCACGAGTCGCGCGGGGGCCGCCGCGATCGCGGCGTGCGGCGTGCGCCTTCGGGCGCCGGTCGCGACCGTCGGATGGGCGACCGCCGAGCAGCTGCGTGTGTTCGGCCTCTCACCGGAGTTCGTCGCGCGCACGCCGTCCGCTGCGGCGCTCGGGGGCGAGCTTTCTCTTCCGCGCGGCACGATTCTCCTCGCGCGCTCGGACCGCGCGACCGCAGACCTGCCGCTGTCCCTTCGTCGCCGTGGCGCTCGTGTGGAGGAGGCGGTCGCGTATCGCACCGTCGTCGGGATGAGCGGCGAGATCGATCCCGTGCGCGAGGCGGTCGCGAGTGACAGGCGGCCGGTCGTCGTGTTCGCGTCACCATCGGCAGTCGATGGATTCGCGCGCGAGCTCGGCAACCGCACCCTCGCCCGTGCGCGATGCGTTGCGATCGGGCAGACGACGGCCCGCAGGATCTCCGAGCTCACCGAAAGTCCGGCCGCGGTAGCGCGGACCCCGGACGTTTTCGGCCTCGTGGCTGCGGTCGTCGCGGCGGCGCGCGCGAATGAGGAGAAGCCACTTGTCGACGCTCGTTAGCTCGCCGATCCGGTTCAGGCGGTCACGGCTCCGCCGCCACGCGCGACTCGGAAGTCTCGCGGCCGAGACGAGGCTCGCTCCTTCGATGCTGGTACTCCCGGTGTTCGTCGACGCGAAGGCTTCCGCGCCGACCGAGATCGCGTCGCTTCCGGGACATGCGCGACTTCCGGTGAGCGATATCCCGCGCCTCGCGGAGAGAGCGAGCGCCGCGGGGATCGGCGGCCTCCTCCTTTTTGGGCTGCCTCTCGAGAAGGACGACCGCGGCGCAGCCGCCGCAGATCCCCTCGGCCCGGTCCCCATGGCTCTTCGTGCGCTCCGGGACACCGGCTCCGGCCTCGTGCGTATCGCCGATGTGTGCCTCTGCGAGTACACGACTCACGGCCACTGCGGTGTGGTCGCGCCAGACGGTGCGATCGACAACGACGCCACGCTGCCGCTCCTGGCCGCCGCCGCACGAACGTACGCCGAGGCCGGCGCTGACATCGTCGCGCCGTCCGACATGATGGACGGGCGCGTCGCGGCTATCCGTCGAGAGCTGGACGATGTCGGTATTAGCGAGACCGCGATCCTCGCGTACTCGGCACAGTACGCGTCCTCCTTTTACGGCCCGTTCCGCGACGCCGCCGACTGTGCGCCGCGTTTCGGAGACCGAAGCGCGTACCAGATGGATCCGCGCAACCGACGCGAGGCGCTCGCCGAGATCGCGGCCGACCTCGAGGAAGGCGCGGACATGGTGATGGTCAAGCCGGCAGGCCCGTATCTCGACGTGATCGCCGCCGCACGTCGCCGTTTCGACGTGCCCGTCGCCGCATACCAGGTGAGTGGCGAGTACGCCGCGCTGCACGCGGCCGCTGCTCGGGGCTGGCTCGACCTCCGGCGCGCGGCGCTCGAGTCCCTGACCGCGATCGCTCGCGCGGGCGCGGGCGTGATCGTCACGTATTTCGCGCTCGAAGCCGCGTCCTGGATCGAGGAGCGATGACACTGGTCGGTGCGAACGGCGAGCTTCTCGAGCGGGCGCGGAGGGTCATGCCCGGCGGTGTGTCGAGTCCGGTGCGCGCGTATCGCGCGGTCGGTGGGGAGCCGCCATTCATCGTGTCTGCGGCGGGGTGCCGCGTGACCGACGCTGACGGCCGCGAATTCGTGGATCTCGTCTCCTCCTGGGGAGCGCTCATCGCCGGGCACGCGCATCCGGCGGTCGTCGCCGCGATCGAGGCACAGGCGCGACGCGGCACGTCGTATGGCGCGCCGACGCCCCTCGAAATAGATCTGGCTGAAGAGATCGTCACGTCCGTGGCGAGCGTGGAGATGGTCCGCTTCGTCTCCAGCGGGACCGAAGCGGTCATGAGCGCGCTCCGTCTCGCTCGCGCCGCCACGCGGCGGGACGCCATCCTCAAGTTCGCGGGCTGCTACCACGGGCACGCCGACGCGCTCCTGGCTCGGGCCGGCTCCGGGCTGGCCACGCTCGGCCTTCCCGATTCCGCGGGCGTTCCGGCCGCCGTGGCGCGCGACACGGTCACCGTCGGGTACGGGGATCTCGACGCCGCCACTCGGGCCGCGGACGCCGTGCCTCTTGCCGCGATCATCGTCGAACCGGTCGCGGGAAACATGGGCTGCGTCGTTCCGGATCGCACGTTCCTGGCCGGATTGCGTGCGGTCGCGGACCAGACTGGGGCGCTCCTTGTCTTCGACGAGGTCATCACCGGGTTCCGGCTCGCGCGCTCGGGGGCGCAGGGCCGGTTCGGCGTTCAGCCCGACCTCACCTGCTTCGGGAAGATCATCGGCGGCGGCCTGCCGGTCGGCGCGTACGCCGGCCCGCATGAGCTCATGTCGCTGGTCGCGCCGCTGGGGCCCGTTTATCAGGCGGGAACGCTATCGGGAAACCCGCTCGCAATGGCCGCCGGTCTCGCCACGCTCGAGCTGCTCGACGATGCCGCCTACGCGACGCTCGAACGGCGTGGCGCCTGGCTCGAGGCCGATCTCGACGCGGCCGCACGCGCGGAGGGGAGGGCGGTTCGCGTCCAGCGAGTGGGCTCCGTGCTCACGCTCTTCTTCACCGATCGCGCCGTGCGGAACGAGGAAGACGCGAAGTCCTCCGACCGCGACCGCTTCGCCCACTTTCATGCCGCGATGCTGCGGCGCGGGGTCATGCTGCCGCCCTCGCAGTTCGAGTGCTGGTTTCTCTCGCTCGCCCACGACGACGTGGCGATCGAGACGATCGTGGACGCAGCGCGAGCGTCACTGAAGGAGATCCGATGAACGAGCTCTACCGCTATCTCACCCTCGCCGTCTCGGGCGACTGGCGCCTCCTCGAGGAGCGCCGCCGCGAAGAGGACAAGGCCGAGTTCGTATCCGCCGCAGAGAGCGCGGGCGTTTCCGTACACGCCTACTCGCTCGTGGGTACGCGTGCCGATGCCGACCTGCTCCTGTGGGTCATCGCGGACGAGCTTGACGCGATCCGCGCGTGGGAGACGCGCTGCGCTGGGACGCGCCTCTGGGCGCAAAGCTCGCGGCCCTACGCGTATCTCGCGGCGCGGCGCCAATCGCCGTACCTCGGGGAGCACCGTCACGCGGGCGGCGAAGGCGAGCGCCCGGTGGGACCGGCGGGCGATCTTCCGTACCTGGTCGTGTATCCGATGACCAAGAAACGCTCGTGGTACGCACTCCCGCGCGAGGAGCGCACCCGGATCATGGCAGCCCACTTCGCGACCGGGCACCGCTATCCCGACATTCGTATCCATACCGGATACAGCTTCGGGATCGACGATCAGGAGTTCGTGGTCGCCTTCGAGGTCCCGGACGTGCGGCGCTTCGTTTCACTCGTGTCGGACCTGCGAGACACGGAGTCATCCTCTTACACCGAGCGGGAGACCCCCATCTTGGTGGGCACGGCCATGCCGCTCGGCGAAGCGCTCGACCATATCGACGGCGCCGCGGCCCGAACGGAGCTCGTCGGCTGAGGCCACCTCTACTCGTGCGCGCCTGCCGCCGGGACCCGGTGGAGCGAACGCCGGTGTGGTTCATGCGCCAGGCGGGTCGTTGTCTCGCGGAGTACCGGGAGCTCCGGGAGCGATACGGCATCCTTGAGATGGCGCGAACCCCCGAGCTGTGCGCACGCGTGACGGCGATGCCGGTGACGCGGCTCGGCGTCGATGCGGCGGTCCTCTACGCCGACATCATGCTTCCGCTCGACGGGATGGGGGTCCCGTTTCACATCGAGCCCGAGGTCGGACCCATCGTCGAACGTCCCCTGCGAACGCCGCGCGACGTCGCCTCGTTGCGTGTCGTCGCCGCGGACGAGGCGACGCCGTACCTCTTCACCGCCATCCGCGAGCTGCGCCGCTCGCTCCCGAACGAAGTCGCGCTGATCGGCTTCGCCGGCGCGCCGTTCACGCTCGCGTCGTACCTGATCGAGGGCCGGCCGTCCCGCGAGCTGGCACGCACCAAGACCCTGCTCTTCGGCGATCCCGTCCTGTGGGATCGGCTCATGTCGACGCTGACGGAGGTGCTCGTTCGCTATCTCAGAGCGCAGGTCGACTCCGGCGTCGACGTGATCCAGCTCTTCGACTCATGGGCCGGCTCGCTGTCGGCCGACGATTACGCCCGCGCGGTGCTTCCATACTCGCGCCGCGTGCTCGAGGGGGTGAGCGGCGTACCGCGCATCCACTTCGCGACTGGAAACCCCGAGCTGGTCCCGCTCCTCGCCGATGTGCCGTGCGAGGTCGTGAGCATCGACTGGCGGATCGGGCTCGCCGACGCGTGGTCCCGCGTGGGTGACCGTGGTCTGCAGGGCAACCTCGACCCGGCAGTCTGCCTGGCGCCATTTGACGTCGTCGCGGCGCGCGCGCGCGCGATCCTCGCCGACGCCGGGGGAAGGCCGGGACACATCTTCAACCTCGGGCACGGCGTTCTCCCCGGGACGGAGGCGGACACGCTCGTGCGCCTCACTGACCTCGTGCGCGCAGAGACCGAGGTCGCAGTGGTGTGACCACCGGCGTCCTCCTCATGACGTACGGCGCGCCGAGCGGTGACGAAGACGTCGGCGCGTACCTTGGCCGCGTGCGCGGTCGCGAGCCCGCGCCCGAGCTCGTCCTGGAGATGCGCCGGCGCTATCGGCTCATCGGCGGGTCCCCCCTGATCGAGATCACCCAAGCGCAGGGCGCCGAGCTCGCGCGGGTCCTCGGAAGCGACTATCGGGTGCGGGTGGGGATGCGCTTCTCCGAGCCCGGCATCGGCAACGAGATCCGCGCGCTCGTCTCGGAAGATGCCGCGGAGCGGATCGTCGCCCTCCCGATGTCACCGCAGTGGTCCGACCTGCTGATGGCTGGTTACGAACGGGCCGTCGCTGATTCGTCGACCGTGCCATTCGCGCTCGCGCGGTCGTGGTACCGGGCGCCGTCGTTCATCGCCGCCATCGCGGGCGCGATCAGGGAATCTCTGGCGCGCGTTGGAGGTCCATCGACCGCGACCGTGCTGACGGCGCACAGCCTTCCGCGCCGAGTCTTCGAGGCCGAGCCGGCGTACGTCGAAGAGCTTCGCGAGACCGCGCGAATCGTGGCGGAGGCGGCGGGCCTCACGAGCTGGTCCTTCGCTTACCAGAGCGCGGGACACACGGCAGAGGAGTGGCTTCGGCCTGACCTGGTCGACCTATTTCCGTCACTCGCGGCGCAGGGCGCGACCGACGTGCTGGTGGTGCCCGTCCAGTTCCTCGCGGACCATCTCGAGGTGCTCTACGACCTCGATATCGCGGCCGCCGCTCAGGCCCGTGCGGCCGGACTCCGTTATCACCGGATCCCGATGCCGAACACGCGCTCAGACTTCATCGACGCGCTCGCGGAGATCGTGCGCGCACTATGAGGCGCGGCGGGTGAGCAGCAGGCGCGCGGCCAACGCGGCACGGAACGTGGCGATGAGCGCGAGGAGCCCGGTGAGGATCGTCCAATCGACGTAGACGAGGATCGCGGCGAGCGAAGCGAAGAAGAGGACCAGGATCGCGCGCGGATCGTGCTCGCGCGTCGCCAGGCTCGCGACCACCAGCAACGCGACCCAGAGCGGATCGGCGTGACCCGCGAGGCCGATGAAGACGATCGCGTCGGCCGCGAGCGTGACCGGTTCGCGCCTGCCACCAACAAGGAAAGCGAGCGCGAGGGCCGCCAGAGGCCAGAGCCCGAACCAGAGCCCGACCGCCGCGATGGCGCCGAGCGCCAGGCTCAGGTACGCAAAGCCGCCCATCGACTCTGCGCGCGAGAGTGCGCTGGTGCCCTCTCGTCGGCTAGCGCGGGGCGAAGAAGAGCGCAGCCCGGCGAAGCACGAACCATGTCGCGAGGAAGGCGATCGTCTCGAGCGTGAAGCTGTGGAACTTGTAGAACTGCTCGGCGATGACGAACGCGACCGCGAGGGTGGCGAGGGTGACCGCGGTCGTGGCATTGAGTGGCGTCGCGAGGATGTTCTCGAGTCTCTGCATGGCGGCAAAGTTTAGTCGGAAGTTCTAGTCTGCTGCAGAGACCAAGGGGAGGCCTTTCATGCCAGCAAAGCGCCGTCCCAGCACATCCGCGCGCCGTTCGAGCTCGGCTCCGCTCCAGAGGGCTAACTTCTTCGATCGGCTGGAGTGGCGCAACGCCGGCCCGTATCGCGGCGGGCGCGTCGCCGCCGTCGCGGGCGATCCGCGCGAGCGCAACACCTTCTACTTCGGATCGACCGGCGGGGGCGTCTGGAAGACGATGGACGCCGGCCAGTACTGGGAGAACACCACCGACAAATTCTTCAAGCGCGCGTCGGTCGGTGCGCTCGCGGTGGCGCAGTCCGACCCGAACGTGATCTACGTCGGCATGGGCGAAAGCTGCATCCGCGGCAACGTCTCGCACGGCGACGGGGTCTATCGCTCGACCGACGCGGGCCAGACATGGACCCACCTGGGCCTCGAGGATACGCACAACATCGGCAAGGTCCGCGTACACCCCGAGGACCCGGACACGGTGTACGTCGCGGCGCTGGGCCACGCGCACGGTCCGAACACCACGCGCGGCGTCTATCGCTCGCGCGACGGCGGCAAGACCTGGAAGCGCGTCCTTTACCGCGACGAGAAGGCTGGCGCGGTCGACATCTCGCTCGACCCGAACAATCCGCGAATCATTTACGCGACCTTCTGGCAGGCGATCCGTCGCCCATGGGAGCTCGTCTCCGGCGGTCCGGGGTCGGGACTCTTCCGCTCGAACGACGGCGGCGACACGTGGACCGAGATGAGTCGCAACAAGGGCCTTCCGAAGGGGCTGCTCGGCAAGATCGGCGTTTCCGCCTCGGCTGCGAAGTCAGGGCGCGTGTACGCGATCGTCGAGGCCGAGGAGGGCGGGGTCTATCGCTCGGACAACTTCGGCGAGACGTGGGAGCGGGGGAGCGAGGACCGCAACCTGCGCCAGCGCGCCTGGTACTACAACCATATCTACGCGCATCCCACCGATCCCGAAACGGCGTGGGTGCTCAATGTGTCCGCGTGGCTCTCGAACGACGGCGGCAAGACCTTCCAGGAGCTCTCGATCCCGCACGGGGATCACCACGATCTGTGGATCGATCCGAAGGACCCGCAGCGGATCATCAACGGGAACGACGGCGGCGCCGTCGTCACGCTGAACGGCGGCGAGAGCTGGTCCTCCGTGTACAACCAGCCGACGTCCGAGTTCTACCACGTGATCACCGATAGCCAGACGCCGTACCGGATCTACGGTGCGCAGCAGGACAACACAACCATGACCGTGCCGAGCCGCTCCGCGATCGCCGGGATCACCGGCGCCGACAGCTTCGCCGTCGGTGGGGGAGAGTCCGGCTACATCGCGGTCCGCGCGGACGACCCGAACGTGGTCTTCGCCGGCAATTACCAGGGCATCCTCACGCGCTTCGACCGTCGAACCGGGCAGGCCCGAAACATCATGGTGTGGCCCGAGTCGAGCGCCGGCGAGGGCGCGAAGGACGTCAAGTACCGCGTCCAGTGGACCGCGCCGACCGTGCATTCGCCGCACGATCCGAATGTCCTCTACCACACCGGTAACCACGTCTTCCGCACCACCGACGAAGGCACGACCTGGGAGCGGATCAGCCCGGACCTGACGCGAAACGACAAGTCCAAGCTCGGTCCTTCCGGTGGACCCATCACCAAGGACAACACCGGCGCCGAGTACTACTGCACGATCTTCGCGTTCGCCGAATCGCCGGTCGAGCGCGGCGTCCTTTGGGCGGGAAGCGACGATGGGCTGCTGCACGTTTCTCGCGACGACGGGAAGACATGGAAGAACGTGACGCCCGCCGCGATCCGGCCGTTCTCCCTCGTTTCGATCATCGAGCCCTCCCCTCATGACGCCGGCACCGCGTACGTCGCGACGACCCGCTACAAGCACGACGACTTCAAGCCGTACCTCTGGAAGACGACGACCTACGGACGGACCTGGACGAAGATCACGAACGGGATCCCCGCGGACGACTTCACGCGTGTCATCCGCGAAGATCCGACGCGCAAAGGCCTTCTGTACGCGGGCACCGAGACCGGCGTCTACGTGTCGTTCGACGACGGGGTCCGCTGGAATCGCCTCGGCGGCAACCTTCCGGTCGTGCCCATCCACGATATGGTCGTGAAGGACTCCGACCTCGTCCTCGGAACGCACGGGCGGGCTTTCTGGGTGCTCGACGATCTGGAGCCGATCCGCCAGCTAGCGGCCGAAGGGATCAAGGGAAAGGCGCGGCTGTTCACGCCGCGGCCGACCGTGCGTTTCCGCACCGACATGGGCTTCCCGCAGCCGCCGAAGCTCGGCAAGAACTACCGGATGACCGGCGCGACGATCGTGACGTACCGGCAGGTCGAGAAGCCGACTGGCGAGAAGGCCCAGGTGAACATCGACGCCGGTCAAAACCCGCCGGACGGCGTGCTCGTCTCGTACTGGCTCCGCGACAAGCCCGAGGGCGACGTCACGCTCACCTTCCTGGACGCCAAGGGCAAGAGGATCCGTCAGTTCAAGAGCGCGCCGCCCGAGCCGAAAAGCAAATCGGGGGGCTCCGCCCCCCGGCCCCCGGAGCCCCCGATGACGCCCGAGCAAAAACGGTCCGAGGAGATCAAGAAGGCGCGCGAGCCGAAGGTCCCGAAGGAAGCGGGGCTCAACCGCTTCGCTTGGAACATGCGCTACCCCGACGCGGCGCGGGTCGAGGACGACCCGACGTGGGAGTCCGCGGAGGCCACGCTCGCGGGCCCCGTCACCGCGCCTGGCCAATACCGCGTCCGTCTCGAGGCTAGCGGGGAACGGCACGAGGCCGCGTTCGAGGTACGCAGGGACCCGCGCGTTTCGGCGACGCAGGCGGACTTCGACGCCCAGTTCGCGCTCCGCATGCGCATCCGGGACAAGCTCACCGAGGTGCACGAGGCGATCAACGGCATCCGCGCGCTGCGGACGCAGATCGAGGGCTGGGAGAAGCGTGCGGAGGGGAGCGCCGGCGGCGCGCGTCTACGCCGCGCCGCGGCTTCGCTCAAGACCAAGATGGCTGCGGTCGAGGAAGAGCTGATCCAGGTGAAGGCCAAGAGCCGCCAGGACACGCTCAACTACCCGGCGAAGCTGAATCTCAAGATCGGCGGTTTGGCCATGGCCGTTGGGGGCGCGGACTTCGCTCCGACGAAGGCGATGTACGACGTCTTCGCCGATCTCTCGAAGCGTGCCGAGACGCAGCTCGTGAAGTGGCGCGCGATCGCGAAGACGGACGTGCCGGCATTCGACAAGCTCGTCCGCGGATCGGGTGTGCCGGCGGTCAGCGCGGTGCGCGAGAAGAAACGGGAAGGGCGGACCGAGCTCAGGAGGGCGGCGGCGCGCTAGCTCTGGACCCAACGTGAGCCGCACGATCCTGCACGACGCCGCCCTTGCCGACGGCTCGTCCGATTCGCTCCGCCTCGGGGTCAGCCTCGCCATCGCCGATGGTCGTATCGAGTCGATCGGCGCGAACGACGAGATCGACCGCGCGGGCGCCGAGGTCATCGACGCGGGCGGTGCGGTCATCATCCCCGGCATGGTCGACTGCCACAGCCACCTCACGATGCAGGGCGGCAGCCACTGGATCGCCCGCGGCGACGACCCGCCGGCCGTGCTTCGGCAGGTGGCGCGGGAGAACGCGAAGCGGCTCGTGCAGGCCGGCGTGCTGTGGGCGCGTGACGTCGGCGCGCCGAGCGCGGACGGACGGCCGATATCCCTCGACGCGCGGGACGAGCTCTCGGGCACGGCCGGCAATCCGTACATTCGCGTGGCGGGCACCTGGATCGGGAAGACCGGCTACCCGGACATGTGGGTCACGACCGACGACGATGGGCTGAAGGACTCGGCGCTCCACCAGCTCGACCTCGGCACAGATCTCGTGAAGATCTACATGGACGCCCCCGGCGGCGTGAAGGATTCGCCGTTCGGCGTCGCCGCGCTCAAGGCCGCGACCGACGCGGTGCACGCGCGCGGCGCGCGCGTCGCCTGTCACTGCGGCTACCTCGACGGGGCCCGCGTCGCGGCCGAGGCGGGTGTGGACTCTATCGAGCACGGCATGGAGCTCGACGACGACATCGCGCGGACCATGAAGAAGAACAACGTGACCCTGACCTCCACGCTGTCGGTCTTCGCGTCGTGGGAGACGTTCGGGCGCACGACCGCGATCGAGCGCTTTACCACGGAGGAGGGCCGCCAGCGCATCGCGAAGCGCAAGGAGGGCGCGTACGCCGCGGTCGCAACCTCGAGACGCGCCGGCGTCAGGATCGCGACGGGCTCGGACTTCGGCGGTGGCTCGGTGCGGGCCGGCCACCTCGCGTGGGAGGTCGAGCTGCTGGTCGCGGCGGGGCTGACGCCGCGCGAAGCCCTCGTTGCCGCGACCCGTGCGGGCGGCGAGCTGCTTGGCGACGATCAGGCGGGGAGGATCGAGAAGGGAATGCCCGCCGACCTTGTCCTCGTACACGGCGATCCGCTATCCGATGCCCGTGCGCTCTGGCGTGTGTGGGCCGTGTTCCAGGGCGGCGTCCGCGTCGTCTAGCCCGGCGGCCGCCATCGCCCGTGACACGTGGGCGGGGAGCTCGCGCCCGAGCTGCTCGCCGAGCCAACGACTCGTAGCCACGAGCTTGTGGAGGTCGACGCCCGTCTCGATCTTCATTCCGCGGCACATCCAGACGAGGTCTTCGGTCGCGAGATTGCCGCCGGCCATCTTCGCGAACGGCGAGCCGCCGATGCCGCCGGCACTCGCATCGAAGATCGTGACGCCCTCGGCCATCGCCGCGACCACATTCGCCAGAGCTTGCCCGTAGGTGTCGTGGAAGTGGCAGCCGACCTTTGCTGTGGGAATGTTCCCGGTGCGCAACGCTGTGAGGAGCGCCGTCACCTCGCCGGGCGTGCCGACGCCCGTGGTGTCACCCAGCGAGACCTCATCGCAGCCAAGCGAGAGGAGGCGGGTTGCCGCGTCGACCACGACGGTGACCGGTGTCGGGCCGTCCCACGGATCCGCGATCACCATCGACAGATATCCGCGCACGAGGACGCCCGCGTCGTTCGCGCGCTTGATCACCGGTCCGTAGCCCGCGATCGCCTCGTCACGTGATCGGTTCAGATTCTTTCGCGAGTAGCTTTCGCTCGCCGAGGCGAAGACCGCGACCTCGCGCACTCCGCACGCGAGCGCGCGCTCGAGCCCGGTCTCGTTCGGCACGAGCGCGGTGTAGCGGACACCAGGACGCGACTTGACGCGCTTCATGAGCTCTTCGGCGTCGGCCAGCTGCGGCACGGCCTTCGGGCTCACGAAGCTGGTCGCCTCGATCGTGGTGTGGCCCGCGTCTGCGAGCCGCTCGAGCAATTCGAGCTTCACGTCGGTCGAAAGGGTCCGGTCCTCGGCCTGAAGACCGTCGCGGGGCGCGACCTCGACGATGGTGATGCGCTCTGGCGTTGTCTGCGGCACGGCGCGCGTATCGTCGCACGATGCCGAGGCGGAAAGGGAACGACGTGCGGCGGGCGACCTTCGACGGCCCGCCCGAGCTCGCCGCGTTCTTCCGGAATGGACGGCTCGAGACGATCCCCGCCGGGCGCGAGCGCCGCCACGCCGTCCTCGTGCACGTCGCTGGCAGGTTCGCGCCCGGTCGCGAGTACGGCGAGGACGAGCTCAACGGGATTCTTCAGGGCGTGCACTCGGATCACGCGACGCTCCGCCGCTACCTCGTCGACGCTGGACTCCTGCGACGCGAGCGCGGCGTCTACCGGCGGCCCTGATGGAGTTCCAGGACGTCGTCCGCAAGCGGAAGATGGTCCGAAGCTTCGAGGACCGCCCGATCCCTCGTGACATCGTCGAGCGGATCGTCGCGAACGTGCAGAAGGCGCCGTCCGCCGGCTTCAGCCAGGGCTGGGGCTTCCTCGTGCTCGAAGGGAAAGAGGACACCGCGCGGTATTGGGACGCGAACTGGCCGGCGGATCGCCGAGCGGAATGGGGCTGGCCGGATCTCTTCAACGCGCCGCTTCTGATCGTGTGCCTCAGCAACAAGAGCCAGTACTTGGCGAGATACGCCGAGCCCGACAAAGGTTGGACGGACATGAACGAGAAACGCTGGCCGGTGCCGTACTGGGATATCGACACAGGAATGGCTGCCCTGCTCGCGCTCCTCACGGCGGTCGACGCGGGACTGGGCGCGGTGTTCTTTGGCGCGTTCGATCAGGCGACGCTGCGGCAGACGTTCGGCATTCCAGATGAGTACACGGCGGTGGGCGTGGTCGCCGTCGGATTTGCGAAACCGAAGGATCGCCCATCGCCATCTCTCAAGCGCGGGCACCGAGCGGCCGCGGACGTGGTCCGCCGCGGGCGGTGGTCCTAGAGCAGGCGGAGTAGCGCAACGGCGATCACGCCGACGATCACCCCAGCCAAAAGGCTGCGTCGCCAGGCGACCGTCGCGATGACGAGCGCCGCTGCGAGCGGCTCGGCGCCGCGCGTCAGCGAGCCCGCCGGGGCGACGACCGCTGGCCCGACAAGCGCGGCGATGATCGCGACGGGGAGCGCTTCCAGATAGTGGGTTGCAGCGGGAGGTACACGTCCGGTGAATGTGACCGCGAACGGCAGCGCGCGAGTCAGGTAAGTCGCGATGGCCGAGCCGACGATCGCGATCCAGATCATCGCCGAGCGAACACGGCGATCAGCGGAGCGACCGCACCCGCGGTGATCACCGCGATCGTCGATGCCCCGGCCAAAGCGAGGGCCCCTGCCACGACGGCCGCGACGATTGCGATGACGACATCGATCCGATGCCGGATCGCGAGGACCACGATGCCGATGAATGTCGCGGTGATCGCGAAGTCGACACCAAAGCGTCGTGGGTCGCCGATCGCCCCACCGACGACGATGCCGATGACCGTGGCCAGGTTCCAGAGCACGAACAGCGCGATCGCGAACGTGAAGTAGTACGCGAGGCTGCGTCCGCCGCGCCGAAGATGTCCGGTCGCCATGGCGAAGCTCTCGTCGGTGAGAAAGAAAGCCGCGAACAGGCGCCGCGCTAGCGGCAACCTTTGGAGCTGTGGACCAAGTGATGTCGCCATCAGAAGGTGGCGGAGATTGATGAAGAGGACGCTGGCGATGATGATCGGCGCTGGGGCCGACACCGCGAACAGCTGGACCATGGCGAACTGCGAAGCGCCGGCGAATACCAGAAGGCTCATCGCGACGATCTCGAGCGGCTCCAGTCCGGCTTGCCTCGCCACGACGCCGAACGTCGTGCCAACGACGAGCGTCGTACCCATCACCGGCCAGCCCTCACCCATCGCGAGCCGGGCGGCATCGCGGTCCTCGCGCGTCAGCTCGATCAGATCGGATCCGCCTCGAACTCGGCGAGCCGGTGCCCTCGCTCGACCTGCTGCCCGACGTTTGCCAGCACCCGCGTGACCTTCCCGTCCGCCGGCGCTTCGACGCGAAGCTCCATCTTCATCGCCTCGACCACGAACAGGAGGTCGCCGCGACGTACTCGCCGATCTGCCACAGCGTGCGCGGCGATCACCATGCCGGGCATCGGGGCCGCGACCTCGGCACCCGCGGTCCGCTCGACCTCGCGCTCGCGTGGGCTCGTCTGGAGCTCCCACACATCTCCGCGAACGCTCGTCCACACCACACCGTCGCTCGCCGCGGCGGCCGCCGGGGCGCCGTCGAGCGTCCAGCGATGCGCCTCATCCACGGCGGTGACCCGGTGGCCCGCGTACGTATACGGATCTTTTCCGGCGAGACGCACCGAGCGTTCCCGCGTTCCCTCGCGAAGAGCGATCGTCGTCGCGCGGCCTTCGCCGATGCGCCACGCGCCAGTGGCCGTCCAGGGGTCGTGCGGCTGACGGGCGCCCGTGGCGACCGCCGCCGCGGCGACGGCGTAGGCCTCGTCGGGCGCCGGAGTCGACTCCGGAACGAGCCTTCCGAGCTCGCGCTCGACGAGGTCCGTGTCG
>JBOGTG010000113.1:0-11214 GCA_050692175.1 Candidatus Limnocylindria bacterium
CTTGGCGTTGCGGTAGTAGTGAATGCCTTGCACGAGCGAGCTCGCGCAGTTGCCGACCCCGATTATCGCGACGCGGATCCTCTTGGTGCCGCGTCGCGCGGTCGATGCTTTCTTTATCTTCTACGCAGTCGCCATGACTTCGGATATCTACCTTTCTTTGATCGAGAGTTGGCGGCCCACATGGACCACCCGCAGGAGGAAAGTGACCGAGGAGAGGAGCGCGAGCGCGAGGACCGCGGCGACGAACAGAGCCTGAAGGGCGAACAAGGCCCACGCCGCGAGGCCCACCAGGAAGATGACGATGCGCGCCTCACGCGGGGCTGGACCGACGCTCGCACCGACACCGAGGGATTCGGCTTTCGCGCGGACGTATGGGACCAGGAACGACGCGACGAGCGCGACGAGCGACGACCAGAGGAGGAGCGGCTGACCGAGGTTCGCGCCCGACGCCGCAGCGCCCACGAAGAGCGCGCCGTCGGCGATCCGGTCGACGGTGGAATCGAGGAAGGCCCCGAGCCGCGTGCCCCCGCCTGCGGCCTTTGCGAGCTGCCCGTCGAGTGTGTCGGCAAGCGTCCCGATCAACAGGACGATGAGCGCCGGCAGCGGCAGGCCGCCAGCGAGCAGCCCGGCGCCGATGATGCTCAGCACGCCACCAGCGATCGTCACCGCGTTCGCCGAGACGCCGACGCCGGCGAGCGCTCGGGCCAGCGGACCGATGCTTGCGCGTGCGCCTTCGGCAATACGGTCGGGCACGACGCCGTGGCTCATATCTGCGCCTCCGCGCGGTTCATGAGAAGGCGGAAGCCGCGGGCGTTGAGATCCGCGAACTTCTCCCGGTCGAACGAGCACCGGACCTCGCGGCCTACGCGTTCCGTCCGCACGATCCCCGCGCGTCGGAGACGCCGCAGATGCCACGACATCAGCGGTTGGCTGATGCGCAGGCGGCGGGCGAGTTCTGACACCGGTTGTTCGCCCTCAGTGACGAGGATCTGGACGATGCGCAGGCGGTTCACGTCGCCGAGCGCGCGGTAATAGCTTCGCAGCTCGCGCAGGCTCGATTGGCTGAGCACGGCTCCCCGTTCCATGCTCACTAGCATAAGCGACTGTTTATGGGATCCGGATGCGGCAATTCGGTCGCGGTGGGACAATCCGACCATGCCCGCTGCGCAACCGCTCGCCGCGCGGATGCGACCGCGCGATCTCGATGAGTTCGTCGGCCAGACTCACCTGGTCGGCACGGGCCGCGTGCTCCGCAAAGCGATGGAGGCGGGGCAGGTGCCGTCGATGATCCTCTGGGGACCGCCCGGTACCGGGAAGACGACCCTCGCCGCGATCGGGGCGAAGCGCACGAGGTCGCGCTTCGTGGCGATCTCGGCGGTCGCGTCGGGCGTCGCAGAGCTCAGAAAGATCATCGAAGAGTCCCGAAAGCTCCGCGGCCTCACGAATCAAGGCACCGTCCTCTTCATCGACGAGATCCATCGTTTCAACAAGGCGCAGCAGGATGTCGTCCTCCCGTACGTCGAGAACGGCGACGTCACGCTGCTCGGGGCCACCACGGAGAACCCGTCTTTCGAGGTGATTTCCGCGCTCCTGTCGCGATCCCGCGTCTTCACGCTGAAGCCGCTGACCGAAGACGAGGTCCGCCTCATCGTCCGACGCGCTCTCGAGGACGAGCGCGGTCTCGGCGGCTCGGTCGCGCTCACAAAGGAGGCCGAAGACGGGTTGGTCGCGGTGAGCAACGGGGACGCACGTGTGGCCCTCAACGCGCTCGAGCTCGCGTCGGATTCGGCGGTGCCCGGACCGGACGGCAAGAAACCCGTCGGGCTCGACGAGGTCAAGGAGGCGCTGCAGCGACGCTCGCTCCTCTACGACCGCGCCGGTGACCAGCACTACGACACGATCTCGGCGTTCATCAGGAGCGTCCGCGGGTCGGATCCGGATGCCGCGCTCTACTGGCTGATGCGCATGATCGACGCCGGCGAGGACCCGATGTTCATCGCACGCCGCATCGTGATCCTCGCGGGCGAGGACGTCGGACTCGCCGACCCACAGGCGCTGGTCATCGCGAGCGCGGCGCAGCAGGCCACGCACCTCATCGGGCTACCCGAGGCGTACTTCCCGCTCGCCGAGGCCACGGTGTATCTCGCGCTCGCGCCGAAGTCGGATTCGCTCAAGCGCGGTCTGGGCGAGCTGCAGCACGATCTCGCCGAGACGCGGGTTGATCCTGTACCCCTTCACCTTCGCAACGCCCCCACGCGCCTCATGGCCGAGCAGGGATACGGCCGGGGCTACAAGTACGCGCACGACTTCGAAGGGCACGTCGCTCCTGACGAGACATACCTACCGGAGTCCCTCGATGGCCGGCGCTACTACGTGCCGACCGATCTCGGCGCCGAGGCGAACCTCCGGGCACGGCTCGAGGAGCTCAGGCGAAGCGTGCGACGAAAAGGCCCAGCTCGAAGAGGAGATACATCGGGATCGCGACCAGGCTCTGGTTGAATGGGTCCGGTGTCGGCGTGATTACCGCGGCTATGAGGAATGCCACGAGGAACGCGTAGCGGCGTTGTTTGGCGAGCCACTGCCGCGTGATGACGTGGATCTTCACGAGCGCGAAGATCACCACTGGCACTTCGAAGATGAGGCCCATGCCCAGGATGAAGATGGTGACGAACGAAAGGTAGTCGGCCGCGCGTAGCTGGTTCTTGATGACCTCCTCGCCGAAGCTGATGAGGAACTTGATGGCATTCGGCAGCAGGACGAAATAGCAGAAGAGCATTCCGCCGATGAAGAGGGCGATGACCGGTAGGCCCATGAACCGAATGAACCGCCGCTCTCTCGGGAGTAACGCGGGGTCGACGTACGCGTAGATCTGGTAGAGGATCACCGGCATCGCAGCCGCGATCCCGGCGAAGAGCGCGACGCGGAAATAGGTCGCGAAGTTCTCGGTCGGACTGAACGACACCAGGGTTGTCGGTGGCTCCTGGCAGGAGTAGGTCGGGATGAAGGTGCAATCAACGGGAATGAGCAGGATGCGGATGAGCTGCGTCCCGAAATAGAACGCGACCGCGGTCGTGGCGACAATCGCGATGGCCGAGAACACCAGACGGTCCCGCAGCTCGCCGAGGTGCTGAACCAGCGAGAGCTCTTTGTCGCGCTCGCGAGCCGTGGTCCCCGAGCTCATATGTCGGCCGTCACGCTAGCAGTTGCGCCAACCTAGAATTGAGGCTTGCCCGCCCCCGTAGCTCAGCGGATAGAGCGGCGGCCTCCGGAGCCGTAGACAGGCGTTCGATTCGCCTCGGGGGTACTGGACCAGGACCAACGACCCCCGCACGCACCGGTCGTCGGACGGTGCGTTAAGCGGGATGCTTTCCGGGGGACTGCTATTCCCATCGAAAACCCTGCCACTCGAGGCGCAGCTCGTCGACGCGATGCGCGACGGCCTCGCCATCTTCGATCGCGATGGAAACCTTGTGCGGTGGAACTCGTCGGCACGTGCGATCACCGGGTGGACACCGGGTGAGGCCGGACAGCGCGGTCTCGCAGCCCTGCCGCCAGGCGTCATCCAGATCCGCGACGGGAAGTGGGTCGACGCGCGTCATCTCCGGATCGATGAAGGTACCGTCGTTCTCTTCACCGACGTGACCGCACAGGTCTCCCTCCGGGACGCTCATCAACGGCTCGACGACCTCTCCCTGATAGAAGCCGTGACCGGACTTCCGAACCGGAGGCTGGCGCTGGGACAGATCATGGCTTCCACGCGACTCAACATCGTCTGGGGAATGAGGCGGGTGGTCAGGTCTGCGACAGGTCGGAGAGCGGATCGCGCGGTCGATCCGCGGAAGCGACATGGCGGCACGCACTGCTCCTCGCGCTGGCGCAGCCGTACGGCGTGGCTGGAGAAACGCGCACGATCGGGTGCAGCATCGGCGTGGCCGCGTACCCGAGGGATGCCGCGGACGCCGCCGGCCTTTCAAAGTGTGGCAAACATGGGGGTGCGTACGGCGAAGCTCGCGGGGGGGCGGCTTGCTACAGAGACGGCACGGTTGGTGCAGACACCCGACCCGTGACTAAAACTGAAGTGGAGGTGTCCACATGGGCATCATCGTCTTCCTGATCGTCGGACTGATCGCGGGCTTCATCGCGCGCGCTCTCGTCCCGGGTCCGGACCCGATGGGCTGGCTCGGCACCATGGTCCTGGGCATCGTCGGATCGTTCGTCGGTGGAACGCTCTTGTCGCTCGTCACGACAGGGACGCTCGACATATCGGCCACCGGCATTCTCGGCTCGATCATCGGCGCGATCGTCGTGCTCTTGATCTGGCGGGCCATGGGCGGTCGGCGCGGCGTCGTCGCCTGACGCGACGCGCAGGGAACAGTCGCGAGCGGGGGTAACAGGAGACCGCGGCGCCTAGGGCGCTGCGGTCTCTTCGTCTGCGAGGACGAGCCGGTTCGCGTCGACCCAGACCTTGCCGAAACGATCCTTCACGAGCCACTCCTCGCCGTTGGGCGAGGTGCGCACGAGCTCGCCGATGCGTCGATCCGGCCCAAAGATGACCTTTGTGCCTGCGCGAGGCTCGATCGGCGGTCTGCGGCTCATCGCGTCGGAACTGTAGGCGGTCAGCCGCTGCCCGGCAGCGCCTGACCGGTCTGGTGCGCCCGGCTTTGCCGGGACGGAGTAGCCGCCGCAACGAGGCCTTCGTCGAGCCGGCGCACGTACTCGCCGAACATCGGCTCGACAAAGTCGTAACGCCCTCGGCCCAGTCGCACGACGAGCCCGCGCTCCTGCAGGGCGGCGAGAGCGCGCAGGACCTCGGGCCGCGGCACGGCGCCACCTTCGGCGTCCGCCGCATACAGCACGGCCCGGTGGGCGATCCGCTTGGCGACCTGCTGCAGGTACTTGTGCGAGCCGAGCTCCGTCCAGTGGAGCGCGAACGGCCGCTCGAGCTCACGCATCGCCTGCTCGTAGGCCACCTCGAGGAGGTCCGAAGTCACGGTTCGCGCCGCCGCATCGCGCATGAGGTAGTAGAGCGCGGCGCAGACCTGCATCGTGTCTTGCGGATGGCCGCCGGTCGCATCGAGGAGGCGGTCGATGCTGCCATCGTCGATCGTCATCTTTTTTGCGGCGAACTTCGCGCGCAGGTATTCGAGCCAATCGTCGGGATCGATGCCGAAGCGATGCCCGCCGGCGTCGGTGAGATCGAGCGGCACCGCGAAGCGATAGAACGCGTGGCCTTTCGCGCTGAAGAGCTCTTCGAGGATCCCCTGCTCGGAGCCGAGGAAGGCGTAGCTCACGCCGCGATGCGCTTGGAAGCGGGCGCGCATTACGTCAAAGACCCGCGGCCCGAGGCGTCCCGCGGCCTGGAACTCATCGAGCACGACGACGACGCGCTTGCCGGAGCGCTTGGCGAGCGCATGCGGCAGATCGAGCGCGCCCTCGAAGAAGCGCTGCGCGTTCGTCTCCCGAGCGAGCTGCAGCGCGAGCTCGACATGCTCGTATTTCACCTTGACCGTCGGCTGCATCCCCGCGGCGATCGCCTTCGCGTGCTCGAAGCTGCGCTCGACTCCCGAGAGGTTGCCCAGAATCGCGTCGGCGAGACGCTCGCCCAGACCCCGCATGTCGGTGGCGCCCAGGCAGTCGACGTACGCGGTGTGGCCGCCGTGCCGGCGGATGCGGCGGAGTGCCTCGACGATGATCGACGTCTTGCCGATCCGTCGCGGACCGGAGATGAGAACGTGCTGGCCGTCCTCGAGCCGCTCGATGAGGCGTCGCAGGTACGCCTCGCGGCCGACCAGGTCGCCCGCGGGGACCGGACCGCCCACGGGAAAGTAGGGCGTGGCGAGCGCTCGGTCCCGCGTTCGCAGCATGGTGGCCATCATACATCTGATGTATCAACCGCATACCGACGATGGATACACCTGCGCCATGGGACGATGGGGTCGTGCGCTATCTCCTCGCGGCGGTCGTCGCGGCGGCCGCCGGGATCGTCGGCTGGCTCGCGCGTCCTCTTTCGGCGGATCCACGCGAGCGCGAGCGATTCATCGAAGCCGTGAACGCCGTCGACCGCGAGCTCGCGGCGAACCTCGAGCTCACCTCGGTGTTCGATCAGACGAAACAGGCGGTGACCCTGGAGAACGGCGAGTTCGCGCGCCATCGTCCGACGCTCGAGCGAAATGCTGGCCGCACCGCGGCGGCAGTGGCGGCGCTCTACGACCGGATGTCGGAGACCGAGTTGGCGATGGAGCGCCGCGGGCCAGCGAACTCGCTTCGCCCGGAGGACCGGCGCCTTATCGAGGGGTGGGAGGGTGACGCACGCGAGGCCCAGCGGTCGCTGCGCGCTTCCGCGGCGGCGCGCCCCCAGGCGGGCTGGCCCGCGCTCAGCGCTCGCTTGCATGGGCGCTCTGCACGGCGCTAGGCGACCCCTTTCTCGGTAATGGCACGGACCGTGCATCCAGAGCGTTAAACAGCAGATGTCCATCAAGGGGATCACGCCCGGCCGGGCGTACCGTGCCTACCGCTTTCCAGCCCGCGCGGGCGGCCGCCTTTCGCGGCGCGTCAGCGCGGTGCGGCCGGTCGGCACGTTCGCGGGCGTCCTCACGGCCGTCCTCCTCTCCGGAGTCGCCTTCGTGGGGATCGCGGCGGCCGCCACCTTCGGGTACTTCGCCTCGGACCTCCCCGCCGCGAGCGACCTTGCCACGGTTCCGGTTCCGCTCACCACCCGCATTTACGACCGCTCGGGCGAGCACCTCCTCTACACGCTCGAGGACGAGCGGCGCACCCTCATCTCGATCGACGCCGTCCCCAAGCGTATGCAGGACGCGACCATCGCCATCGAGGACAAGACCTTCTGGACCAATCCCGGCGTCGACGTGGGCGGCATCATCCGCGCTATCCAGGTCAACAGCGCGAGCGGTCGGATCACCCAGGGCGGCTCGACGATCACCCAGCAGCTGATCAAGACCCGTCTGCTCGGTGACGACCCGACGTTCACTCGGAAGATCAAAGAAGCGATCCTCGCCCTGGAGGCGGCCCGCACCTTCAGCAAACCGCAGATCCTCGAGATGTACTTCAACCAGATCTACTACGGGAACCAGGCCTACGGCCTGAGGGCGGCGGCGGCCACCTATTTCGGCATCACGGACCTCAACCAGCTGACGCTCGGACAGATGGCCCTCCTCGCCGGCCTCCCGCAGGCTCCATCCGACTACGACCCGAGCCAGAACATGGAAGGCGCAATTGCGCGCCGAGCGCTCGTGCTCGACGCGATGGTCGACAACGGATACGCGACGGCGGTCGAAGCCGATGCCGCGAAGACCGAGGCGATCGTCGTGAAACCCGTGACGACGTCCCTCTATGCGCCGCACTTCACGTTCCGCGTCCGCGAGCAGCTCGTGCAGGTCCTCGGCGAGAAGGCGGCGTATCGCGGCGGCTACAACGTGTTCACGTCGCTCGACTGGAACATGCAGCAGCTCGCCGAGAAAGAGGTGCGCCAGCATGTCGATACGCTCAAGGGCGGCAACCTCAACAATGCGGCGCTGATCACGATGGACCCGACGACCGGCGAGATCCTCGCCTACGTTGGCAGCTACGACTACTACATGAAGACCCCGCAGGTGCAGGGCGACTACGACCACGCCGGAATCGCGTTCCGTCAGCCGGGGTCGACGTTCAAGCTGTTCACGTACCTCACTGGCATGCTGAAGGCGAACATGACCGCGTCCACACAGCTCTGGGACATCGAGTTCAACATGCCCGACGGGAGCGGGAAGACCTACAGCCCCAAGGACGCGACGAGAGAGCAGCACGGGCCGGTCACGATCCGGCAGGCGCTCCGCGAGTCGCTGAACCTCCCGGCGCTGCAGGTGACGCGGACCGTCGGGGTCGACGCCATCATCGACACCGTCCACCAGCTGGGCATCAACCGCGACTGGGACCGCTCGCGTCTCGGCCTCTCGTTCGGCATCGGCGCCGGGGAGATGCGGCTCATCGACATGGCGAGCGCGTACCAGGTCATCGCCAATATGGGCGTGCGCGTCGAGCCCACGTATATCCTCAAGATCCTCGACCCCTCAGGCAAGGTGGTGAAGGACTACTCCAAGCCCGAGGGACGGCGCGTGCTCGACCAGCGCCACGCCTGGATCATGGCCGACATCCTCAAGGACAACACCGACTTAGGTCCGAACGGCTCCTTCGTCTTCGCCCCTTTTACATCGATCGGGCGGCCTGCCGGGCTCAAGACCGGAACGACCGACGACCAGAAGGACGTGCTCGCGATCGGCTGGGTGCCCCAGCGACTCACCGCGATCTGGATGGGAAACTCCGATAACACGGAGATGCGCGGCATCTCGTCAGCTCTCGGTCCGGGCGTGCTGTGGCGCGACTACATGAAAACGGTCGTCGGACAGCTCCCACCGGACTGGTATGCGCGGCCAGAAGGCATCGTCGACAAGGTCGTGTGTGTGAACCCGTCGAAGCTGGGCGGCAACGGCTCGGGCCTCTTGCCCGGACCGAGCTGCCCCTTCCGGATGACGGAGAAATTCGTAGCGGGCACTGAGCCCAAGACCGACGATCGCGCCTTCTACACCTCGTGCGGGATCCAGATGCGCGCGCCGTTCGCCGACTGGCAGCGGGACTACAACACCTGGGCCTCGGGCGCCGTTTCCGGGAAGTTCAGCTACGGGAGATTCAACTGGACGATCTGCGGATTCGAGCCGAAGCCCAGCGAGTCGCCTTCGGCGTCGCCGTCAGGCCCGCCTGGTGCCCAGACGCCCAAGCCAACGACCACACCGAAACCGACGAACACCCCGAGACCAACCAGAAGGCCGTAGCCAGCAAAGCGCTGATTCGTCCCTAAACTCGGCTAGGTGCGGGCGGTCACGGGCGCGTCCACGTTTTACGCGCCGGTCGAAGGGGAGCTTCGCGAGCTCGAACGTCGTCTCCTCGACGTCGGTCGTGGCGCGCATCCGGTCTTCGGCGACGCGGTGGCGCATCTCTTCACGACGCCAGGGAAGCTCCTGCGGCCGACGCTCGTGTTCCTCTCGTCCCGGTTCGGGATAGGCGGGGACCGCGAGGTTGTGCTCAACCTCGCCGAGTCGCTCGAGCTCGTGCACACCGCGTCGCTCGTGCACGACGATGTCGTCGATCGCGCGGAGATGCGCCGGAATGTTCAGACGGTGAACGCGAAGTGGAACGACGACGTGGCGCTCATCGTTGGCGACTACCTTTTCGCGAAGGCTTACGCGCTCGCGGCAGTGCTGCCGAAGCCTGAGGTCATCGCGATCGTCGCGCAGACGGTCTTCGCGCTTTGCGACGGCGAGCTCGGCGAGATCACGGCGACCCGATCGCTCCCGAGCGAAGCCGCGTACCTCGACCGCATCGAGCTCAAGACCGCATCCCTGTATGCCGCCTCCAGCCAGGGCGCGGCGCTGCTGGCCGATGCGGCGCCCGATCACGTCGCCGCGCTTGGCGCGTTCGGGACGAACCTCGGCATGGCCTTCCAGATAACCGATGACGTCCTCGACCTTGTCGGCGACGAGGCCGACTTCGGAAAGACCGTCGGCCGCGATCTCCTGGAGGGGATGCCGACCCTACCCATGGTCTACGCCGTGGAAGAGCGCGACGGCGCGGGTGGCGAGCTCGAGGCGCGCATCCTGGCCCCCGCGAAGACGGAAAACGATATGCGCGCGCTGCTCGCGGAGATCCGCCGATCGAGCGGCCCCGAACGGGCCCGCCAGCGGGCGCTCGCCTTCCACGACGCGGCCCTACGCGCGCTCGACCGCCTGCCCGCCCGGCCCGAGCGCGATGCCCTGCGCCAAGCGGCTGACTTCGTCGTGAGTCGCGTGCGCTGATGGCTTCGGCCGAGATCGACTCGTTCCGTCATCGCTTCGCGTACGAGTTCCACCGGCTGCTGACCACCATCGAGGGCCTCGACGAGGAGGCGGTGAACTGGCGACCATCTTCTCCTGGTGCGAATTCAATCCTGGTGCTGGTCACGCACGCCCTCGCCTCCGCTGAAGATCACGTCGTCCGCCGAGCTGCCGGGAAGCCCGTCGTCCGTTCGCGGGATGCCGAGTTCGCGGCGAAGGGAGACGCCGCGAGTCTGCCGGCTCGCGCCGAGGAGGTGAGGCGGCGGATCGACGAGGCCCTCGCAGAGCTCGACGGGCGGCTCGGTGAAGAGCGTGAAACGTCGTTCGGCAAGTGGCCGGGTACCTGGACCGTGCGCGACACACTCGTGCATGCGATCGCGCACACTGCCGAGCACGCCGGTCACGCCGAGCTCACGCGCGATCTCTACGTCGCCAACAGAGGGAAGGGATAAAAGCGAAAGTCGGGAAGACGGAGCTCCGTTATCACCTGCGCGCGATCGACGAGCTGCGCGCGATGCTCAAGAAGCGCGGCGACTGGATGGCGCTCGGCAGCGCGGACGAGCAGAAGCCGGCCGCCGAAGGCACGGTCGAGGCAGGGGGGCGATCGCCGAAGAACCCGGTCAAGGGGTGGTACGGACCGAAGAAAGGCCTGCGCGGACGATTCGGGATGTACATGCCGCCGCACCTCGAAGCGCTCGGCCTCGCGGAGGTCGAGCACAACCCGAAGACAATCGGATGCGCGCGATCTAACCGAGCCTACCGGCCGACGATGTCCCTGAAGAAGAGCGCGTGCTCGCTCGAGGCTGAGCGATACAGCGTCCGCGGCGGCGCGCCGCCGGTGGCGGCGACCGTGCGCACCTCGCTCGCGATGACCCCGATCCCGTTGTCCGTCGGTCCCCAGAGGTAGGCGATGCTGCCGTCCACCCAGCGCGGCCATTGCGCGTTGGTGCTTCCCGCGATCCGGGCCACCGAGGTCCCGTCGATGACGTCGAGGCCCCACTCGGTGCTGCGCCGTGCGACGACGATCCTGCCGCCCGACGCCGCGTAGTCGGCCCCTTGGAGCTGAACGTCATCGCTCAAGAGCTGCTGCTTCGCGCCCGTCTCGTCGTTCCATAGGACGAGGCCGCGGCAGCCGGTGTTTGTGCAGTGCTGGATGAGGCCGCGCGGCTGCGTGGCGCGCCACGCAGCGACGTCGGCCACACCACCGTTGTAGGTCCGCTGGCGTCCCGTGGTCAGGTCGAGGATCTCGATGGAGGCGCCCTCGTATGCGCGTCCCCATACCAGGACGTTGTCGGCGGTGATCAGGCGTGGGATCGAAATCGTGGGTGGCACGACGCCTGGAGCTGAACCG
>JBOGTG010000114.1:0-10079 GCA_050692175.1 Candidatus Limnocylindria bacterium
GTTCACGCGCTTGCCCTGGCGCCCGAGTGGATCCTGGTCGACGGCGACCACCTCCGGTGCGGTGAGGATGGCGCGCGTCGCATCGGTCATCGATCGCAGATCGTTCCCGGCCATGAGCGGCGCCGCCAGGATCGCCCAGAGCGAAAAGTGCGCGCGGTACTCGGCATCCGTCATGCCGCCGTTCCCCCCCTCGAGCATGTCGGGGTCGTTCCAGTGATCGGGTCCCGCGAAATCGGCGAGCCCCGCCTGGCGATCGAGGATGGCGACAAGGCTGTCCCAGAGATCGTCGATGTCGCCAGCGGTGCGCCACAGATGCCCGACGCTGCCAGCCCACTCCCAGGGCCGGTTCCGGCCCCACTCGCAGATGGAGAGCACCATCGGACGGCGTGACGCGCGGATGGCCTCGGACCACGTCGCGTACGCGGCGCGCGCGTCGAGGCCCGCGCTGTGGCACCAGTCGATCTTCATGAAGTCGACGTCCCAGGACGCGAAACGCCGCGCATCGACGAACTCGCGCCCGCGGCTCCCGGGATAGCCCTGGCAGGTGCGGTCGCCGGCGCAGGTGTAGAGGCCGAACTTCAGGTCGCGCTTGTGGAGGTATGCCGCGAGGCCGTGCATGTTCGGGAAGCGCCAGAGGTTCGTCTCGAGTTGGCCGTCCTCGCTGCGCAGGCTGCCCTCCCACGCATCGTCGACGACGACGTAGCGGTACCCCGCGTCACGCATGCCGCTCTCGATCAGCGCTTCCGCGGTCTCACGCACAAGCTGATCGGAGACGAACGGGCCGAAGCGATTCCACGAGTTCCAACCCATCGGCGGCGTCGGCGCCAGGCCGTCGTTGAGCGCTCCCAGTCCCATCTAGTGCGCGGTCCGGCGGCTGATCAGTCCTTTGGGTTGCCGCTGGGATCGAGCGAGACGAAGTACGACTCGCACGCCATCTCGACGAGCTGCGATGTGAGCGCCGGCGGCTGGCCGAGGAAGCGCGCGGTGTCGATCAGCTGCTCGATGATGTCGCGCGGGTGGCACGAGCGCAGCCCGATGTTCTTCGTGCGGTAGATCGCGAGGATCTGCGACATCGACTCGGCGCGGTACTCGATGTTCTTCCGCGCGCACATCCGCTTGAAGATCTCCTCGTACTGCGCGACCGTCGGCGCCTCGATGCCGATCTTGTACCGGATGCGCCGCAGGAACGCCTCGTCGACGAGGTCGGCGGGGTCGAGGTTCGTCGAGAAGATGATGAGCATGTCGAACGGGATCTCGATCTTCTTGCCGGTGTGCAGCGTGAGGTAGTCGACGCGCTTCTCGAGCGGAACGATCCAGCGGTTCAGGAGGTCCTTCGGCGACACGCGCTGACGACCGAAGTCGTCGACCATGAAGATGCCGCCGTTCGCCTTCATCTGGAACGGCGCCTCGTAGAACTTCGAGGTCTCGTCGTAGATGAGGTCGAGCGTCTCCAGGGTCAACTCGCCGCCGGTCATCACGATCGGCCGCTTCGAGACGACCCAGCGGTGATCGAACCGCAGACGCTCCGCCACGACCGGATCGAGCGCGACACGGTGATAGACCTGGTCGTAGACCTTCACGACCTGCTGATCGACCTCGACCGCGTACGGGAGGACCACGTCGCCCTTCATCAGGGTGGCGAGGACCTCGGCGATGCTTGTCTTGCCGTTGCCGGGAGGGCCGAACAGGAAGATCGACTTTCCTGAGTTCACGGCCGGGCCGAGCTGTGCGAGTGTCTCGCGGGGGATGACCATGTGCGCGAACGCGCGCACGAGGTCGTCCTGCGTCACGTGCAGGTTCGCGATCGACTGCCGCTGAACGGCCTGGATGTACATCTGGAGCGGGACCGGCGCCTTGCCCACGTACTGGCTCCGGGCCAGCGCTTCCTGCGCCTTCTCCGAGCCGCGATCGATGATGACGAACTGGTAGTTCGCCGACGATAGGCCCGCGCCGCCACGAATCTCGACGAGCCGCTCGTTCTTCAGGAACTCCATGACGCGCTCGGTGATGTTGCTGATGGGAAGTCCGAGAGCGCTGGCGATCTCGCCCATGGTCATCTGGCCGCGCAGGTAGAGCGTCTTCAGGGCGAGGTCGGAAAGGAACCCGAGCGTGAGGCCGGTCTGCTCGAGCGTTTGCGGCTCGGGTGGAAGCGGGATCTCCGGGGCTGTCGGCTGCGCGGCGGTCGGGGCCGGCGGCCGGATTTGCGTCGGCGCTTGATACATGTGGCCCCTTTCCCTTCGCGAGAGCTAGGGCAGCATACCGTCGAAGGTCTCCTCGTCTACGACTCTGACACCGATTTTGTTGGCCTTGTCGAGCTTTGATCCCGCACCGGGACCGGCGACGACGAGATCGGTCTTGGTGCTGACCGTTCCGGCGATCTTTCCGCCGAGCGAACGCACAAGGGCCTCGGCCTCTTCGCGCGAACGCCGCTCGAGCGTACCCGTGAACACCACCGTCTTGCCGGCGAAGGCGCCGGTCACGGTCGACGGACGCGGCGCCGGCATCACCGGCGTGACCCCGGCGCGCACGAGCTTGTCGAGGAACTCCTGTTCCTCCGGACGCGAGAAGTACTCCTTGATGCTTTCGGCGACGACGGCGCCGATGCCCTCGATCGATTGGAGCTCGTCCACCGAGACGCTCCGAAGGACCTTGAGGATCGCGTCGAGATCGGCGTCTTTGGGCGATCGCTGGGCCAGCCATTGGGAGAGATCGTCCGCGGTCGAGTCGCCGACGTGACGGATGCCGAGTGCGAGGAGGATGCGCGACAGCGGACGGCGCTTGGCAGCTTGGATCCGCTCGTAGATGTTGCTCGCGCTCCTTTCCGCGAAACGGTCCAGCTCGAGCAGCTGCTCTTTCGTGACGAAGAACAGATCCGCAGGGTCACTGACCAGTCCCTTCTCCTGAAGCTGCGTGACGAGCGCCCAGCCCACGCCCTCGATGTCCATCCCGCCACGGGAGACGAAATGACCGATCCGCTGCCCGCTCTTCGCGGGGCACGCCGGGTTCCCGCAGTAATACGCGACCTCTCCATCGGGGTGGATCACCGGCCCGTCGCACACCGGACACCGTGCCGGCATGTCAAACTCGGGGGGCTCCGCCCCCCGGCCCCCGCGCTCGCTCGTCTCGACGCGCACGACCTCCGGGATCACATCGCCCGCACGCTGGATGACGACGCGATCCCCTTTGCGCACGTCGAGCCGGCGCACCTCATCGAGGTTGTGGAGCGTGGCGCGCTTGACGGTCGTTCCGCCCACGAGCACGGGTGCGAGCGCGGCGACCGGCGTCAGCGTGCCCATTCGACCGACGTACACGAGGATGTCCTCGATCGTGGTCGTGGCTTGCTCCGCAGGGAACTTGAACGCGGTCGCCCAACGCGGGTTGCGCGCGACATAGCCGAGCCGCTCCTGATCCGCGATCCTGTCAACCTTCACGACGACGCCGTCGGTCCCGTAATTCAGGCTGTGTCGCTTCTCCCTGCATTCGCCGATGAAGCGGACGACTTCGTCGAGGGTGCGCGCGGCACGCCGGTCCGGGTTCACCCGCAGCCCGAGCCCGTGCAGCCTCTCGAGAAGCTCCGATTGGGAGGCGACCTCCAGACCCGCCGCGCTGTAGGCCCACATCGCGAGGTTCCGCTTCGCGGTGGCCTTCGGGTCGAGCTGGCGCACGGCCCCCGCCGCCGCGTTGCGCGGATTCGCGAAGAGGGGCTCGCCGCGTTCAGCGCGCTCCCTGTTCGTCGCCTCGAATGACGCGGTCGGGAGGTACACCTCCCCACGGACGTCGACGCGGCCCTTCACGGGTTCACGCAGCGAGAGCGGGATGGATTTGATCGTCCGGAGGTTTCCCGTGACGTCCTCGCCAACGAAGCCGTCCCCGCGCGTCGCCCCCTGCACGAATTTCCCGTCGACGTAGGTGAGGTTGATCGCGAGGCCGTCGATCTTGAGCTCGCAGACGTAGCCGACGTCATCGCGGCCGAGGAGCTTGCGCACCCGCTGGTCGAAGGCGCGGAGCTCATCCTCGTCGAAGGCGTTCGACAGAGAGAGCATCGGAGCGGCGTGCTGCACCGGCGCGAATCGCGTCGAAGCCGGGGCGCCTACGCGCTGTGTCGGCGACTCCGGGGTGACGAGCTCGGGGTGCGCGGCCTCGAGCGACTGCAGCTCGCGCATGAGCGCGTCGTACGCCTCGTCTGCGATCGTCGGACGATCGAGCACGTGGTACTCGTAGTTGGCTTTCTCGATCTTTTCGCGGAGCTCGGCAACGCGTCGTTCTACGCTGGCGGCAGGCATGGAACGATTCTGCACGGAGGACGGCGATGAGTAGCGCGCCGCCGGTCACGCCGATCGATCTCTCGGGCTTTGCCGAGATCATCGACAACGCGCGCACCGACAACAGCAGCGGAGTCGTCGCCACGATCGGCCGCGACGGTCCCGACGTGGGCTTCAAGGGGAGCCTCTTCGTGTGGGACAAGGACCACGTCGCCTGGTGGGAGCGGACCCTGCGCGAGACCTACGCCGCGATCCAGAACGACTCGAGGGTCTGCGTGCTCGTCCGGAACACGACCCGCGATCGCCGGACGATCCGCCTCTACGGGACAGCGACCATCGTCGACGACCCCGAGCTCCGCGAGCGCATCTGGGGTCGTGTCGTGCAGTCCGAAAAGGACATGGACAAGGAGACCAAGGGCGCCGCGATCCTCGTGCGCGTCGATCGCGTGCGCGCCGGCCTGGATACGATTCAGCAGCGGGTTTGACGCACTGGATAGGGAGAGTCGCCTGATCAGGGCTGGCCGGTCGCGCCCCCGACCCTGACCACGCTCGATCCGGCCGGCGCGTACGTCATCGGATCGACGAGCACGCCGTTGGTTCGCGCTTGCCAGTGCACGTGCGGACCCGTCGATACGCCGCTCGACCCAACCGACGCGATCCGCTGTCCGGCGACGACACGCTCGCCGAGCTCGACGTTCGTCGCCGAGAGGTGGTAGTTGCAGACCTCGAGACCCCAGTCCAGCAGGAGGCAGACCGACAGGCCGCCGCTGCCCCGCCAGCCGACGCCGGTGATCGTTCCCGAGTCGCTCGCGACGACGGCCGATCCATATGGCGCCGCGATGTCGATGCCGGTGTGCACGTGCGAGAAGAGCTGCGTGACGATCCCGTCGGTCGGCCACCGGATCCGCGGCGCGAACACGCGCGGCGCATCGCTCACCACGAGGCGGAAGCCCGGGTAGCGGCCCTCCGGCACCGGAATGAGCAGAACTCGGACCGCCGTCACATCGGCAGGCTCGAACGCGACGCTGTTGACCGACCGCACCGTGTCAGGGTCCGCGCCGAAGCTCGCCGCGACACCCGCCACAGTGTCGCCATCGCGAACGACGTGAATGGCGGCATCGATCGGCGGGATGACGAGCGACTGACCAGTGCGCACCTGCGCGGTGTCCTTGATCCCGTTGTTGTAACGGGGGTCTGCGGCGTGACGTCGTAGCGCGCCGCGATGGAGAGCAGCGTCTCTCCGGTGGAGACGGCGTGAAGCTGCAGGCCCGGCGGGTCCTTGCGTAGGCGGTCGCCGGCGCGCGACGCGCGACAACGACGGCGCGTTCGAGCGTGTCCGGGCTGGAGTGGACCACGACCGGGGCGGGCTTGGCGAGCGCGAGTGCTCCGAGCCGCTCGACCTCGGGTGCCGCGACGACCGTCCATATGGGAAAGACTCCGGCGATAACGCAGCACGCAGCGGTCATCACAGTCGCGGTCCATCGGCGGAGTGCGCCGCGCCTGCGACGGCGACGGCGCGGCTTGCGCAGGACGAGACCAAAAGAGATATCGGCTGAGCGCGTGAGCGGGACGCGCACCTCGAGACGCGGCGGTTCGCGGCGTATCGCTCCCCCCACCTGCGCCACGCCCGAAAGTCGGGCGAGCAGCGTGCCTGTTGAGCCCTCAGCGACCGAGCGGGCCCTCGGCTCGTGCGAGTTTCGCGAAGCTCGCCATCAGCTTTTTCACGCCTTTGTCGGGAAATGCGACGGTGACCTCTTCATCGTCGTCGCGCGCGACACTCGACACGACCATCCCTTCGCCGAGCGACGGGTGCAGCACGCGATCGCCCGGGCGGAAGCGCGTCTCCGAGGCGACCGCGGTGCGCTGCTTCGTCGCGCGACCAGTCCATGCCGCGGGGAGGCCGGCGAGCATCGCATCGCGGCGCGCCTGCTTGCGCTCCTCGTACCGCGTGCGATCGCGCTCCCAGTCGAGCTCGGCCCACGAGTCGCGCTCCTCGGTCTCGATGTTGCCGCGAAGCTCGACGCCTTCGCTCGGCAGCTCCATCAGAAATCGCGACGGTGGATTCATGTTCGTGTGACCGAAGAGCGATCGCCGGCGGGCGTACGTCAAATAGGCGCGATCTTTCGCGCGCGTGATGCCGACGTAGCACAGCCTCCGCTCTTCTTCCAGCTCGGCCTCGCTGCCGCTATCGATCGCACGCATGTGCGGGAAGACGCCCTCTTCCATACCGGTCATGAACACCACCGGGAACTCGAGGCCCTTCACCGCGTGCATCGTGATCAGCGTGGCGGCGGGCTTGGCGTCCTGGTACTCGTCGACGTCGGACACGAGGGCGATCTCCTCGAGGAAGCTCGGAAGCTGCTCTTCCTGCGGCAACGCGATGTAGTCCTCGGCGAGCGTGCGTAGCTCCTGCACGTTCGCCCAGCGCTCCTCACCCTCCTCGCTCCCGTCCTTCAAGTAGGTCTCGTAGCCGGTCAGCGTGACGAGCTCATCGATGAGGCGCGGAAGCGCAAGGTGTTCCCCAGACGCGCGCAGCCGGGACATGACCCTGCCAAACGCGACGAGCGCCTCCTGCTGACGCCGCGGGATCGTCGTGATGAGCTCCGCCTTCGCGAGGGCCTCGCCCACGCTTATCTCGTGCTCGCGCGCGTTCGCGAGGAGCGCGGCGCGCGTCTTGTCACCCAGGCCCCGCGGAGGCGTGTTGAGTACGCGCGCGAGCGCGAACGCGTCCTGCGGATTTCCGATGAGCCGTAGGTAGGCGAGCGTGTCTTTCACCTCCCGGCGCTGATAGAAGGAGACGCCGCCGACGATCTGGTAGGCGAGCCCGAATGCGCGGAAGGTGTCCTCGATCGCGCGCGACTGCGCGTTCGTTCGGTAGAGGACGGCGACGTCGCGCGTGCCGTGCGCCTCGCCCTCCCGCTGGAGACGCTCGATCTCGCGAGCCACGAGCTCGGCCTCGTGCGATTCGTCGTAGGCCTGCATCACGACGAGGTCGCTGCCTCCCCGTCGGTCGGTCCAGAGCTTCTTCTCCTTGCGCGCGGCGTTGTTGCGGACGACCGAGTGTGCCGCGTCGAGGATCCGCTGCGTCGAGCGATAGTTCTGCTCGAGCTTCACGACCTTCGCGTTCGGGTAGTCGCGCTCGAAGTCGAGGATGTTCCGGACGTCGGCACCGCGCCAGCTAAAGACCGACTGGTCGTCGTCTCCAACGACCGCCAGGTTCTGCCTGAACCCGGCGAGATATCGCAGGAGAACGTACTGGGCGCGGTTGGTGTCCTGGTACTCGTCGACGAGGATGTGCTGGTAGCGGTCCTGCCACTTCTCGAGTGCGCGGTCGCTCGTTTCGAAGACGCGACAGGCGAGGAGCAGGAGATCGTCGAAGTCGACCGCGTTGTTCTCGCGGAGGAGCTCGTCGTACCGCTTCCACACGATGGCCGCGATCCGGTCGAGCTGGTTTTTCGGGCTCGTCGTGAGGTCGGCCGGTCCCTTGAGCTCGTTCTTGGCGCTGGATATCACGGAGGCGATCGCGCCCGGCGCAAAGACACGCTCGCTGGCGTTGGTGTCGGCCATCGCCTGGCGCAGCACAGCCCGCTGGTCGGCCTCGTCGTAGATGGCGAACGAACGGTCGATCCCGACGAGGGGCCCGTCACGGCGGAGAAGCCGAGCGCAGAAGGCATGGAACGTCCCAACGGTCAGCTCGGCGAGACGCTCCTTTCCGACCAGGCGGTCGAGCCGCTCGCGCATCTCCCGGGCCGCCTTGTTCGTGAAGGTGACGGCCAGAATCGCGTTCGCAGGCACCGCGAGGTCTCGGATGAGGTAGGCGATGCGGTGCGTAAGGACGCGCGTCTTTCCGGATCCCGCGCCGGCGAGGATCAGAAGCGGCCCATCGCCGTGGGTCACGGCGACACGCTGCTCCGGATTCAGAGGGTCGAGGATCGGATCGGACATCGCGTCCATCGTAGGAAGGGAGGCGGACTGTTGATGCGTCGTGGATAAGCGGCCGAATTCGTGGACAAGATCGCGGGCGGCGGTCTCGATTTGGTGGATAAGTTGATTGCCTGGCCAGTGAGCGCCCCGTAGATTTCTCCTTGTTCCGAGGGGTCTGCTAAAGGGAACGGGTCCGAGATTCCATCAAGGACACCGGTCCCCGGGAGCGCAACCGGAGATAGCATCAAAGGCGGTCCGAGAGGATATCGAGGATCGGCTCCACGGCCAGGCCGCAGAGCTTTGAAGCTGCGGCAGGGCACGGAGGCAGGTCGCTCGGGACGTTTCTTTCCCCTTCATCCACCCCTGTCCGTCGACCGTACATTTTTCGTAAGTGCCTGAGCATCAGCCGCCCGACGACGCCCTCCTGAGCTCCCTCGCCGCGCGGGATTTGGGCGCCCTCGCCGCCCTTTACGACCGCTATGGGCGCCTGGCGTACTCCCTGGCCTACCGGATCCTCGGCGAGAGCGAGGCGGCGGAAGACGTCGTCCAGGACGCGTTCCTGTCGGCCTGGCGGGGCGCGGGCAGCTACCGCCGCGAGCGGGGCAACCCGCGGGCGTGGCTCCTCTCGATCGTCCACCACCGCGCGGTCGACATCCTCCGTCGCAAGACCACGTTCCGGCCTGCGCCGCTCGAACTGGCAGAGTCTCAGCCGAGCGACGATGACACCGCGCTCGCTGCCGAGAAGAACGTCGAGCACCGCACCGTCCGCGAGGCGCTCGAGGCGTTACCGCAGGCGCAGCGGAGGACGATCGAGCTCGCGTACTTCGGCGGCTACACCCACGTCGAGCTCTCGGAGCTCATGGGGGTGCCGCTTGGCACAGTAAAGGGCCGCATGCGCATCGGCCTCCAGAAGATGCGTCGCGCGCTGGAGCGCACTCGATGACCGAACACGTACTCGACGAGCTCGAGGCCTACGCGCTCGGCGCGCTCGATCACGCGAGCGCCGAAAAAGTGGCGGCGCACCTCGGCGTGTGCCATGAGTGCCGCGCGGAGGCGGCGTCCCTTGCCGACGTGGTCGGGGCGCTCCCGGACAGCGTGATCCTCCGCGAGCCCCGGGCCGCGCTTCGCGAGCGCGTCCTCGCCGCCGCAAAGGCGGGAACACGAACGGCCGTACGGACGGAGCGAGCCTGGTCGTTCGGGCGCGTTCGCGTCTGGCGCGTCGCCGTGGCGATCCTCGCGTCGATCGTCATCGTGCTCACGGCGGCGGACGTCGCCGCGTACCGCCAGCTCACCGCCTTGACCGCCGAACGCGACAGCTATTCGCTGGTCGTCCAGAGCTTTCGCCAGGGAGGCCGTGTCTGGTACATGGCCGGTAAGGACCAGTTCGCCGGGTCGGGCGCGACGCTTGTCGACCCGCGCGCCGAAGGAAAGCAGCCGTTCGTGCTGTTCCACGATCTGCCGCCGATAGCGGCCGGGAAGGTCCTGACGGTCTGGCTCGTTAGCGCCGAGAGCACGTGGGCGCGAGCCGCGACCTTCGTGCCGGACGGACGCGACGTACAGGCGGTGCCGATCAACACGGACGTCGCGGGCTTCGACCGTTGCGCGATAACCCTTGACGATTCGCCGTGGGGCAAGCCCGGGACCATCGTCATGGAGTCGCGCATCGCGCCACCTGCGACGACTCCGTAGAAGCTGTCGCCGGAGGGACCCGCGAGCACGTGAGCCCCTTGGACCGCCCACCGTCCACGCTTGGGTGCAAAAGAAGAGGCCCGCTGGTTCAGAGCGGGCCCCTTCGCGAGTGCGTGATTAGCGGCTGGGCTTAGTACTCGCGTCGCTCGTCTGAGCGTCGTCGCCTCGCCTGCGTGAGCAAGCTCCCGCGGCTCGGCTCCTAGC
>JBOGTG010000115.1:0-42645 GCA_050692175.1 Candidatus Limnocylindria bacterium
AGATCGCGGAGCGCGGCGGCCCAATCCGGCGGGGACCGGCGGACGTGCGTTCGAGCGCGACCCCAGAGCGTCACCGCCTCGCCGAAGCGGTCCCCGTCTGCCTGGGCGGAGGTGAGCGCGTCGTTCCAGCCGGCGTCGCCTGCGGGCATGTCACCGAGGCGCGCTCTGACGGACCCGAGCATGCCTTTCGCGAGCGTCCGCATCGGCGCCATAAACGTGACAAGTGAGAGCTCGAGGCCGCGCTCGAGCGGCGCCTTGGCACCGAGCACGTCCTCCTGGATGAGGCGACCCTGGCCCAGGAAGACATTCGACGCGACCGCGCACGAAGTGGCCCCGAGGCGTTCGGACGTTTCGGCGCACTGCAACGCGAGAGCCGAGCCCTCGGCGGCGTCACCGCGCTCGAGGTCGACGGAGCTTCGCGAGATGAGCGCGTCGAGCCGCGCGATCTCGTCTCCTTGAGCGGCGAAGCGCTCGGCGCGGCTCAATGCGCGTTCGGCGGCGGCGAACTCCCCGAGGCGACCGTACGTAATCGCGAGAAACCCCAGAAGCACGGCCGTGGAGACGGCATCTGTCCTGCCCTCGAGCTCGTCGAGCGCCTCACTCAGCAACTCGGCACCCTGTCGAAGCTCTCCGTTGAACATCACTCCCACGCCCATGAACGCCTTGGGGATCGCGTGGGCCGCCGGATCACCAAGCTCGGCGCCGATCGCTTCGGCCTGCTCGAGAGCGTGCTTGAGCTCCGGGCTTGAGCCCGGCGACTCGCCTCGCAACCGCCTCATGAACGCGACCCAGAAGTAACCATCGGCGAGGAGCTTCCGGTCCGCCTTCGGACCGGCGATCGCGATGGCGCGCTCCAGCTGTTCGGTCACGCCGCCCAGCCCGGTGAATGTCCACCCGGCGCGCGCGGTTCCGATCGCCGCGCGCATGCGCAGGTCGACCCGTGGGTCATCCGAAGGCAGGAGCTCGGCCGAGCGAGCAAAGAATGCGACGGCCTCGCGCTGCGCGAAACGCTCGAGAGCGTGCTCGCCCGCGACGATCAGATGCTCCGCGGCGCTCCCCGGCTCGCCCGCCTGCTCGAAGTGCATGGCGATAACGGCGGCGAGCTCGCGCCGCCGTTCAGGGTAGAGGGAAAGAAGCGTCTCCGCCGCGAGCCTGTGCAGCGAGCGGCGGTCCTGTTTGAGAAGGGAGCTGTACGCGGCGTCCTGGACGAGAGCGTGCCGGAAGAGGTATTCGAGCTCCGGCTGCACGGCCGCGATCTGGATGAGGCCGCTCGCTTCGAGAGTTCCGAGCTCGGCTTTCGCGGTCATGTCGCTCTCCCTTCGAGCAGTCGCTCCAGGATGCTCACACCGAACTGCCGACCGATCACCGACGCCACCCGCAGAGTTCGCCGGCTTTCCGGTGGCAACCGGTCGATGCGCTCGAGCAGCAGCCCTTGGAGCGTATCGGGTATCTCAACGCCCGTGACGCTCGCGGTCGCGATCCAACGGTCGCCTTCGCGGCGGATCGCGCCGCGGTCGATCAGCATCCGTATGACCTCTTCGACGAAGAACGGATTGCCCTCGGCCTTTGCGAGAATGAGGTCGCGTGCCTCGCGTGGCAGCGATTCGATCTCGAGCAGATTTGCCACGAGGCTTCGCGTTTCATCGCTGGTGAGTGGATCGAGACGTATCTCGGTGAGCGCGTCACCGAAAAGGTCGCGCGCGCCCGAAACAAGACGCCAGCCCTGAGCGTCGCGGTCCGTGCGCGAGGTCAGGATCGAGAGGACCGGCATCTGCGCCGCGAGAGGCATGAGCGCGAGGAGCGCGTCCACCGAGGCGGCATCGGCCCAGTGCAGGTCTTCGAAAACGAGTACCACCGGTCCCCTTGTCGAGAGGGCCCGCAGTGTGTGCATGAGGGACGAGGTATACCGTTTCACGGTCTCCATCTCGCTCACCGAGACGCGTGCCTGCATTTCGGGCCCAAGCTTCAGCGAGAGCAGATGCCCGAGATACGCGTAGGGCTCGGCCCAGTCCTCACCGACGAGCTCACGCAGGACTCTCTCCAGCGCTTCCCGCACCTCCGGTTCGCCTGCGGACCCGCTCACACCGATCACCGACCGGACCGCATCGAGCACCAGGTGATACGGCAGCGTCTGACCGTACGAAAGACAGCGACCCTCGATCCACCGCACTGACCCGTCGCCAGCCTCGACGTCCGCGCGGACCTCCGAGAGCAGTCGACTCTTTCCGATCCCGGGCTCGCCAAGTATTGCGGCCATTCGGCCCTGTCCCGCCTTTGCGATCGCGAAGAGGTCGCGAAGCCGGCGGAGCTGCGCGTCGCGTCCGATCATCGGCGCATGGATCCCACTGAGGCCGCGCCCGGTCGCTCCCTCCTTCAACCCGGTCACCTCGTAGGCCTGAACCGCGTTCGTCTTTCCCTTCAGATCGAGGGCACCGACGTCGACCGACTCGACCAGCGCCGCAACAAAGCGGTGCGTGGCACCGCTCGCGAGGACGGTGCCCGGCCGCGCCAGCGCCTGCATTCGCGCGGCGACGTTCACCGCGTCGCCCATGGCGGTGTACTCGCTCGCGGATTCGGTACCGACGACGCCGACCACAACGGGGCCGGTGTTGATGCCTACGCGGACCTTTAGATCGATCGGCTCGTTCGCGTTCAGCTCCGCGCTGAGCTCATCGACGGCACGGGCCATGTCGAGCCCGCAGCGCACGGCGCGTAGCGGATCGTCCTCGTGCGCGACTGGCGCGCCGAAGAACGCCAGCACGCCGTCGCCCATGAGCCGCGCGATCGTTCCGTCGTAGCGCTCGACGGTCGCGTTCATGCGCGCGAATGCCTGGCTCACGATCGCGGTCCAATCCTCGGGATCCATGCGCTCGGCGATCGCGGTCGAGCCCGCGATGTCGGCGAAAAGGACCGTGATGGGGCGTCGCTCGCTGCTTCCTGCGGCGCTTCTCGGGGGTGCCGGCGCTGATTTGCTCATGGGCGGACTCCGGAATCCTCGAGCGCGTACGCGATTCCCGAGGCGGTCTCCATCGCGCGGCCTCGTTCCAGCGCGGCCGTGAACTCTGGCGGGATGTCCTTCGCCTCCGCACGCCCATCGTTTTTGGCGATCTCGCGCAGGAGACCGGTCCCCGCGCGCTCGGCCAGTGCGTCCGCGAATCCGACGAGGATCGCCTGCCTCTCCGGATGACCCTGCGCCGCCGCGAGCTCTCCGCAGTCGCTCGCGATGATCACCAGACCCGAGAGGTCGTTGTCCTCGCTGAAAATCTCCGCGGCCTCGCGGAACGAGGCGGCGGCAGCCGCGAAATCGTCACGCTTGACGGCGATCATGCCGGCCAGGTGAAGGCTCCACGCGAGGTCGAAGCGATTTGTGCCCTCCCGGTGGACGGCGAGCGCCTCCTGTGCGGCAACCCGCGCCTCCTCGAGACGCGCCGGATCGATCGTGCCACGTCGTCCGAACTGTAGAAACGAAGCGAGTCCCCACGCGGCGCGCGCGATACCGGCGCGATCGCCAACGCGGGCCCATTTCTGGCGCGCGCTTCGCAGAAGATCCAGGGCCCGCGGAAGGTCGGACCCCGGGACCCCGTACACGAACGAGAGGTTGTAGTCGGCATTCGCCTGCGTCGCGTCGTCCCCATGCGCGTGCGCGAGATCTGCGGCCTTGATGTACGCCTCGCTCGCGATCGGAAAGTCACCACGCCAGTAAGCGATCCCGGCCGTCGCTTCCAGCGCTTGCATCAAGACAAGTGGCGGAACGGCCGTGGTCGGGAGCGCGAGGACGCGCTCGCACCAGTGCGCCCCCTCGACCAGATGACCGCGCACCTGCCAGAAGCGCCAGAGCGCGAAGACCAGGCGGCAGGCGTCCTCGCCGCGGCGGTCCGCGATCGACGATTCGAGGGCCGCGCGAACGTTGTCGTGCTCCTGCTCGAGAAGATCGAGCCACACCTTCTGCTCGTTTCCTTGGAGGTACGGACGCGCCTGCTCCGCGAGCGCAAGGTACGAACGCGCATGGCGCATTCGGATAAGGTCCCGCTCGTCGCTCTCGTCAAGGCGTTCCAGCGCGTATTCGCGGATCGTGACGAGCATTCGGAAGCGGGACTCACCACCGACCTCCGACTGGCGCACCAGGCTGTGCTCGACGAGGCTGCTGAGCACGTCGAGGACGTCGCTTCCGCCCAGCTCCTTCGCCGGGCCACAGATCTCCTCGATCTGCGCGAGCATTCCGCCGCTCACGAAGACCGCCAGCCTCGAGAAGAGCCTGCACTCCGCTGGATTCAGCAGGTCCCAGCTCCACGTGATGGCGCCGCGCAGGGTGCGTTGCCGCTCCGGAAGATCGCGACCGGTGGAGGCGAGCATGTCTAGCCCCTGGCGGAGCTTCGGCAGCATCGCCTGCGGTGTGAGCACCTTCACGCGGGCCGCGGCGAGCTCGATCGCGAGCGGCAGCCCGTCGAGCCGGTTGCATATTTCGGCGACGGCGCCCGCGTTCTCGGGAGTCACGCGGAAGTCGGGGCGCACCGCGTTCGCGCGCTCGATGAAAAGTCGCACCGCGTCCGACTGCGCCAGCACCTCGATCGTCGGGAGATGTTGTGGGTCGGGTACCTCGAGCGGCGGGACCGGGAACTCCTGCTCGCCAGCGATACGCAGCGGCGCGCGGCTGGACGCGATCACCTTCAGCGCGGAGCTCGCGCCGAGAAGCTGTCCCACGATCGGCGCGGCGGGCAGGATCTGCTCGAAGTTGTCGAGCACGAGAAGCATGCGCTTGTTCTTGAGGTGATCGAGGACCCGACTGAGTGGCATTTCCGAACCGCTGACCTGCACGCCGAGGCTATGCGCGATGGTCGACGGCACGAGCTCCGGATCGTTGATCGGTGCGAGCGGCACGAAGTACGTTCCGTCGCCGAAACCGTGTGCGGACTCCTCGGCGATGCGGAGGGACAGCCGGGTCTTTCCCGTGCCGCCGGGACCGGTGAGTGTCACGAGCCGGGCGCTCTCGAGAAGTCGCCGGCCCTCGGCGATCTCGCGCGCCCGGCCGATGAACGTCGTCGGCTGTTGCGGAAGGAACGTCGCCGACCGATCGAGGCTTCGGATGGGCGGGAAGTCAGCGGCGGCCCCGCTGATTACGAGCTGATAGACGTGCTCCGGGCGCGCGAGGTCCTTGAGGCGGAACTCGCCGAGATCACGAAGTGACAGGCCGTCGCCCAGGTCCGCGCGCGCGAGCGTGGCGGTCGCCTCGGTCATCAGGACTTGCCCACCGTGGCCAGCCGCGGCCACGCGCGCAGCCCGGTTCACATCGATGCCGACGTAGTCCGCCCCCGCGTCGGGGCTCGCGGGACGACCTTCGCCGGTGTGCATCCCCATGCGAACGCGCAGGGTCGCGCCGTGCGGGAACTTTGCCCCGGCGAGCGCGCGCTGAGCAGCGGCGGTCGCGCGCACCGCCTGGGCCGCGACCGGGAAAACGACGAAGAGGGCGTCCCCTTCGATGCGAATCTCAACCCCGTCATCCTTGAAAGCGTCGCGGAGCAGCCGCGTGTGCGTCTCCAGGACGTCCTGGTAGCGGTCGGTGCCGAGCTCGTTTTGGAGCCTGGTCGAGCCCTCGATGTCGGTGAATAGGAATGTGAGGGTGCCGGCCGGCAACCCCCTCTCCGCGCTCATCCTCCTTTGATTCTGCTCTTTCTCGCGTTTGCCAAGACCGAGGCGAGCCTATAGACAACAGCGATGCGCACGGCCCCCGACGACATCGGCGACACCCTCGCGGGCCTGGCGATCTTCGCCGATCTTTCCCGGCCCGAGCTCGAGCGGGTCGCGCACACGCTCGACGAGCGCTATTTCGCGCAGGACGAGCGGGTCCTGCGCGAGGGCCTCTCGGGCTCGGGCTTCTACATCATCCTCGAGGGCGAGGCCGCGGTGATCGCGGGAGGTAAACGCGTAAATACGCTCGCGCGCGGCGACTTCTTCGGCGAGATCTCCGTGCTTCTCGGCGAATCTCCGGTTGCGGACGTCGTCGCGGCGCGGCCGCTCCGCTGCCTCGTGCTCGCCGGCGAACTCTTCAGGGAATTCCTGCAAACAAATCCAGCCGTCTGCTACCGGATCCTCGTCGCCGAGGCGCGGAAGCTTCAGAACGCGACGCGGAGGAGCGCCTGACGGAGCGGCCGCATCCGCCCGGCGAATATCCGGTCGTCCTTGTCGGCAGCGGACCCGGCGGCCTTCAGATCAGCTACTCGCTTTCACGCCTCGGTGTCCGGCACGCGGTCATCTCGGCCGACGAGAGCGCGGGCGGCATGTTCCGTCGCTGGCCGTTCTTCCAACGGTTGCTCTCGTGGACGAAGCCGTACGCGCCCTTCGAGCGCGGCTCGCGCGAGTACGAGCGCTACGACTGGAACAGCCTGCTCGCGCTGGACCGCACGCAATGCGCGCTCATGACCGGGATCATGGATGGCACCTCGTACTACCCGTCGCGGCCGGAGATGGAGCGCAACCTCGCCGCGTTCGCGGACGGCACCGGCGTCAAAGTGCGCTACGGGTGCAAGTGGACCGCGACGCGCCGCGACGGCGATCGCTGGGTGCTCGAGACGAGCGAAGGGGAGTATCGCTGCCAGGTCCCGATCTTCGCGGTGGGCGTTGCCGAGCCGTGGCGCCCGCAGATCCCGGGTCTCGAGGATGTTCCCCACTACGCCGAGACGCGCCCGGCCGAGACGTACGCCGGCCGGCGCGTGTTCATCGTCGGCAAGGAGAACTCCGGCTTCGAGCTCGCGACCGGCTTCCTGCAGTGGGCGAAGCAGATCGTCCTCGCGTCTCCGTCACCCGCGAAGCTCTCGATCAACACGCGGTCGCTGGTCGGAGTGCGCGCGCGGTACGTGCAGCCGTACGAGGATCACGTCCTCGCGGGTGGCGTGATCGTGCTCGACGCGTCAATCGAACGCATCGAGCGAACGGGCGACACGTTCCGCGTCCACACGCGCAAAGCCGACAGCGCCACGGAGCTCGTGTTCGAGGTCGACGACGTGATCGCGGCGACCGGCTTCACCAGCCCGATCCTGGATCTGCCGAACCTCGGCGTCGCGACCGTCGGCCGCAACAAGCTTCCGGCGCAGACTCCGTTCTGGGAGAGCGCGTCGGTCCCGGGTGTGTACTTCGGCGGAACGATCCACCAGGCATCGCCCGGTCTTCGCAAGCACGGGATGCCGAGCAACTCCGGCGGCGTGAACGGTCATCGCTACAACGGACGCATCCTCGCGCGCCATGTAGCCCGAACGCATTTCGGCATCGACCCCGAGAGACCGGTCGTTTCGCGCGCCGAGGTCGTGGCCTATCTCTTGCACGAGGTGACAAACGGTCCGGAGTTCTGGCATCAGAAGTCCTACCTCGCGCGTGTGCTGATCCGCGACGAAAAGCGTGGGATCCTCGACGACGGAATCCTTCCGCTGCAGAGCTTTCTCGACTCCGGCCCGGCCGACGCGGTCGCGGCAACGCTCGAGGAGAACACCTCTGGCGACATCTACCCGGTGCTGTACACGCGGCGCGGCGGCGTGAGCGCGGAGCACGATCTGCCCCCGCATCCGCTCCACGACTTCCGCACGCGCGATCACGAGCGCGCGGTTGTTGCCGCGCTCGAGGGTCTGCTGCTCTAGGCGGCTAGTTGCCGTCGGTGAGACCGATGACGTTCCCGTCTGGATCGCTGAACAGCGCGATCGTCGTCGTGGGTCCGACCTTCGTCGCGGGGAAGACGACCTTCCCGCCGGCATCGGTGGCCTTCTTCAGTGTCGCGTTAAGGTCGCGCACCACGACATAGAAGGTGACGAACGGCTTGGGTCCGCGGAGCGGACCGATCCCGCCGCCGATCCCTTTCCCGCCGGCGTCGGTGTCCACGAACGTGTAGTTGTTCGGGACCTCGTTCATCTTCCATCCGAGGACCGCACTGTAGAAACGGCGCGCCTTCGCGGGATCTGAGCTATTGACCTCGAAATTGGTGACCGGATCGCCCATTGGACCTCCCCTGGCGCCCTGGCGCTTAGGTTCTTACGTTAGTCTGCACTTACCAATGGAGTCAAGTCCGCGAGACCGTCCGCCGGTCCTGTCGATCTAATAGAGGAGAGCGACGCGCACGCGGGCGGGCAGCAGCACGGCAGCGCCATCGGGCGCGACGAGGTAGACGTCGCGCTGGTCCGAACCGCCGACGAACCCAACGCCAACCGCGAGGCGCCGCCCCGCAGGCTCGGCGAGGAATCCGCCGTAGGGGCCGCTCGTGGTCCAGACCTTGCGCCGGGCCTTCCAGTCGATGACCGCGACCGTCGGGCCGCCCGGTGCGAGCGCCGTGCCCCCGGCCGGTCCGACCACGAGCGTCTTGTCGCCCGAGAAGCCTTGGACGGCGAAGTCATCGATCGTACCGAGCTGGGCGCCATCGTCCGCGGAACGGATCGTTGCTGTCCATTTGCCGCCTCCGCTCTGGCGGACCGATTCGGCGAGCGTCGACCCGTCGGCGCTCGCGGCGACCCATCCACCGGCGTAATCGACCGAGCGGACCACCGCGCCGGTCGACAAACGAAAGACCCACAGCCGCCCCGCAGCGACTCCCTGCCCGAACGACGCGACGATCGCGCGATCCGTGCCCTCGTCGCACGCGAGCACCCGGTATGAGGCGTTGTCGCTGTACGTCGTATAGCCGCTCGCGATCACTTTTGCGGGTTGACCGATGACCGCCCTCTCGAGGCGCATCTGCGCGCCCGCGGTCGCGGCCGCGGGAACCGCGGCGCAGAGAAAACGCCCTTCGCTCGACCACGTCTTCGTTGCCGTTGCCGGCCAGGGAATCGGGCCGAGCGCCTTTCCGTCGCGGCCGTATGCCGTCGTGCCGACAAGATACGGCACGCCGTAGGGCGACTGCGACCACCCGGCTCCGGGCGTGGTCTGAGCAACCTGACCTCCGAGTATTCCATTCACCTCGGCACCGAATGAGATCGCGTGCAGTCCCGTTTCGCTGGGCAGCTGAAACAGCACCAGCGCGCCTGCGACCGCGGGGAGCGGCGAACTCGAGTCTTGGAAGCGGGCCGGCAGAGTCGCGGAGGCCGTCGCCGGTTGCGTCGGCGACGTGGAGGCGGGAGGCGTGGGGCCGGAGGCCGTCGGCGCGCAGCCGACGACGATCAGAGCGACGAGCGCAGCGGAGCGAACGGACAGCACTCCTAGAAGTTAACTTGCGGCCACGCCTTCGCGCTTCGCTGCTTTGAGCGCGACCGCGTCATTGATACCAACGAGGTTCACGAGCGCACCGGCCGCGCACAGTCCCGCGGCGAGCCCCGCAGCGAGGTGGAAGGCTTCGGTCGACTGGTCTCGCGACGCGATCGCGCGCGGGTCGTTCGTCTTCGGCACGAGGAGCGGCGGATAGTCGCGTCGGAGGTCGGGGTCCGACGGGTCTGTGCCGGGAAGGCGCGCGGCCATGCCGCTGTAGAAGCTTGCGGTGATCGCGACGAAGATGACGGCACCGGCGAGCTGCGGCCCGACGCGCGAGATCGCGTTGTTGATCGCCGAGGCGACGCCTGAGTTGCGGACAGGCACGCTCGTCATGAGCGCGGTCGTGAGAGGGGCGACCATCATCGCGAGCCCGAGCCCGAAGACGACCTGCCCGGGGAGAAAGTCGACGAGGAAGTCGCTGGGCGGCAGCCAGGTCGATGGATCGCCGGGCATGAAGACCCACGGCCGGCTCGTCGCGGGCGTACGCAGGAACCACAGTATGCCGAGCGCCATGAGTGCCGGGCCAACGGTCATGAAGAACCGCGGACCGCGACGAGCGGCAAGAGCTCCGAAGCGCGTCGAGAGCAGCACCAGAAGAACGCCACCGGGAATGCCCGCGAGGCCCGCCGCGGACGCGGAGTACCCGAGAACTCCCTGAACGAAGACGCCGAGGTAATAGAAGAAGACGTAGAGCGCCCCGTAGATGAGGAACGTCGAAATGTTCGTGACCGTGAAGTTCCGCGAGCGGAAGAGCTCGAGGGTAACGAGCGGGTCGCGGTTGCGCGCCATGAGGAACGGGAACGCCACGGTCGCTACGGCGCCGGCCGCGAGAGCGATGTACGCAAGCGGATCGCGCCACTCACGCTGCTGACCATAGATCGCGCCGAAGCTGAGTCCACCGACCGCGATCGCGACGACCGCTGCGCCAAGCCAATCGAACCGACCGGTCGCGCTCTCGTTGCGGCTCTCGGGCACGTAGCGGACGGTCGCCCAGACGGCGAGCACGACGAGCGGCACGTTGACCAGGAATGCGGCGCGCCAGGAGATCGTGTCGACAAACATCCCTCCGACGAACGGGCCGAGGATCGTCGTCGCCGCCGAGGCCGCGGCCCAGACGCCAAACGCGCGACCCTGCGCTTCGCCTGTGAAGGTCGCGGTGATCAGCGCGAGCGATCCCGGCACCAGGACCGCGCCCGCTGCGCCCTGGAGCACCCGCGACACGACGAGGAATTCCATGTTCGGCGCGAGGCCGCACAGAACACTCGTGAGCCCGAAGCCTACGAGCCCGATGAGGAACAGGCGCCGGCGGCCATAAAAGTCGGAGAGCGCACCGGCGAGGATGAGAAGCGCCGAGAGCGTGAGAAGGTACCCGTTGTACACATAGGACAGGCCCTCGAACACGCCGAGGATCGTCGTCGGCAGCTCGAGGCCGATGCGCGGGAGCGCGACGCCGACGACGGACGAGTCCACGAACACGATCGACGAGCCGAGGACTGCGGCGATGAGCGTCCAGCGCTCGCGAGCGCTCACATCCGTTCCCCCGCTTCGATCGCGACCTGGAGCCTATTCCCGAGCGGCGCGAGCGGACAAACCCATTTCGGGTCATAGACGCACGAAGGGTGGTACGCGAAGTTGAAGTCGAGGATGAGCTCATCCCCGACCGCGCCGAGGTCCGCGCTCTTCGCCGTGTCCAGGAGATAGCGCCCGCCGCCGTAGGTCGCCTGGCCCGCGGTCGCATCGCGGAACGGGAGAAACACGCCGCCGGAGTAGGCATCGAGCCAGAACACCTCAAGCGACCCGACGTCCAGATCCACGACGCCGAATCGCACGAAGGGAATCACCCCGCCGGTGCTGGTCCCCACGTCGTAGCGCTCCTCGGGAAGTGGCCGGATCCTCCCACGCTTGGCGAAGCGCGGGTCGTAGTCGTAATACGGAAGCCCGCGGAACGTCGGGCGCCCAGCCTCGGGAACCGGGGACTGAGGGTGCGCTCGAAAGAGCTCGTCGCGGGTGGCTCGCCAGAGCGCGTGCGCCCCGGCCGGATCGGTCGGGAGCTTCGCGCGCAGACCCGAGTAGAGGTCGGCAATGCGCCTGCGCCAGTCCAAGAGGGTGACGTAGTCGTCGCTCATCGAAGCGCCACGTCGGCCTTCGCGAAGATCCCTCCCATGACGCGGCTCACCGTCGGGAACGCATGGATCGTCTGCGCGAGAAGGGAGATCGGCGTTCGTAGCTTGATCGCGAGCACCGCTTCGTGGATCGCCTCCGATGCCGCCGGCCCGCCGATGAACGCGCCAACGACGACCTTGTTCTTGCGGTCGATGACGATCGACACGTGCCCTTCGGACTCGCTCACGTAGCCCTTCGCGCTCGTGGCGAGGTCGGCGGTCTCCTCGTACGCGTCGATGCCGCGCTCCTTCGCCTGCTCCACGAGGAGACCGACCCCGGCCGTCTCCGGATCGGTGTACACGGCACGCGGCGTCGCGCTGAAGTCGGCGCGCACCTTGTCGCCGAGCGCGATCTTCACGGCAGTCTCGCCCTCGTAGTGCCCGAGGTGCGTGGAGAGCTCGTGGCCGATGCAGTCGCCGATCGCGTATACGTGATCGGCCGCGCGCAGCGTGTCGTCGACCTTCAGGATGTCGCCGCCGTCATAAGCGATCCCGACCGCCTCGAGGCCGACGCTTGAGAGCGCGGGTGCGGCGGTGCGGCCCACGTTGAGCTCGATGACCGCGGCTTCGACCGCGGAGCCGTCGGCGAGCTCGACCACGTGCTCGCCTCCCGTTCCGGCGCGCGGCCGGACCCGCTGCGCGCGCGCGTTCTCGCGCACGTCGACGCCGGAGGCACGCAGTGCTTTGGCGAGCAGAGCTGAGCTCCGCGGATGATCGCTCGGGTTCACCTGGCGCGGGCTGATGAGGGTCGTGCGCACATCGAACCGCGCGTAGACCTGTGCCAGCTCGGTGCCCGACGGCCCCGCACCCAGAATCGCGATGCTCTTCGGCAGCTCCCGGAGGCTCGTCCCTTCCTTATTCGTCCAGAAGCCCGCCTCGGCGAGACCTTCGAGCGTCGGCACCTTCGCGACCGAGCCGACAGCGATCACGATGTCGCGCGCCTCGAGCTCGCGCGGCGCATCGTCGGTCCGCACGACAACCTTCCCGGGGCCCGCGATCTTCGCCGTGCCGCGCACCGGAACGATCCCGGCCGACCTATAGCCTTTGATGTGACCGGAGTCGTCCGGGTAGTCGCGACCTTCGCGCACGATCATGTAATCGCGTCGCGCGGACGCTTTGTCCCACGGATAGTCGCCACCGCGGGCACGGACCTCCGCCGCGTGCAGCAGCGTCTTCGACGGCATGCAGCCCCAGAATGCGCAGGTGCCGCCGAAGAGGTCGCGTTCGACGAGCGCGACGGTCGCACCGCGGGCGCGCGCGTAGTTCGCCGCAGCCTCGCCCGACGCACCCGCGCCGATCACGACGAAGTCGAAGCGTTCGGTCACGCGAGATCGGCGTAGTGGAGGCCGCCGTCATCGCCCCAAACGAAGACATCGAGCCGCGTACCGCTCCAGACGCACGTGACCGCGCGGCCGCCGCGCGGTGCGCCTTCGACATCGCGCCAGTCGACCCAGCGCTTTCCATCCCACCAGCGGTGGCGCAAGACCCCGTCGATGCCGATCGCGAACACATCGATCCGGTCGGCGTCGCGCGCGGCGGCCGCGGGTTGCCCCACAAATGCGCCGCCGAGCGACTCCCAGGCATGCCAGCTCCTACCGTCCCAGTAGCGATCCCAGACCTGGCCGTCCTCGTGTAGGGCGAAAACCTCAGTCTCCCCTGCGTTGCCCCAAGCCGCGGCGGCGGCTCCGGTGCGGAGCACGCCGCCGAGGGATAGCCAGCGTCGCCGTGTTACTTGATGAGCCCCTGCTTTTTCAGCCACGCTGCCGCGACGACCTTGCTATCCGCCTTGTCGACGGCCACCTGCTTGTTCATGTCGTTCAACTCGGCCTGGGTGAGCTTCGCGCTGATCGAGTTGAGAAGGCGCTTGAGCGTCCCGTCGTCCTTGCTCAACAAGGCGTTGCGCACGACCGGCGCGATGTTGTCCGCGAGCTGAAGACGCTTGTCGTCGTCGAGAAGAACGAAGTTCTTCGCCACGATGCTCGGGTCACTCGTGAAGAGCAGTCCAACGTCGATCTGCTTACCCTCGAGAGCGGCGACGGTGAGGGGACCCCCCGCGTCGAGCGGCTTGAAGTCCTTGAATGTGATCCCGTAAACGTTCTTGAGGCCGATGATGCAGAAGGGACGCTGCGGGCACTCCGCCGGAGCGCCGAGCACGAGAGTGCCCGCGATCGGCGCGAGGTCGCTGATCTTCTTGAGGTTCTTCGTGGTCGCCGTGTCCTTCGTCACGACGAAACCGTTCTGGTCGGTCGCGTCCGCCGGATCGAGCACGGTGAGCTGCTTCGAGTCCAGCACCTTCTGCAGACCGGTCGCGGTCGCAACCTTGTCGGTGCTTGGTTTCGCGATGGCGCCGTCCTTGTCGAGGAACACAAGGAGCGTCGCGAGGTACTCGGCCATGACGTCGATCTGCCCCGACTGGAGTGCAGGTTGCACGATCTCGCGATTGCCGAGGTTGAACTTGCGCGTCACCTTGTAACCGTTGGCCTCGAGGGTCTGGGCGTAGAGCTCGCCCAGGGTGATCTGCTCGTAGAAGTTGGTCGAGCCGACGATCACATCCGGTCGAGTCGCCGCCGTCCCGCCGCTTCCGGCCCCGCCGCACGCGGTGGCGACGATGGCGGCCGCGACGAGTAGGGCAAAGAGCGTTCTTCCGCGCTTCATGTGGGATCCTCCCCCGGCCGTAGCGCTTAGGCTGCCGGCCTCGCGCTTGAGTATGACCCGCTACCGTCCGATAGAAGCGTCAACGCCTATGGGGTGGCGCGCATTCCCGGTGGCACGGTCGCTCGCTCGAGTGCACCAAATGAGACTTCCGTGACGACCGCGAGGAGCGCCACGAGGAGCGCGCCCGCCATGAGCTGGTCGTACTCCTGAAGCGCGAGCCCGTCGACTATGAATCGGCCGAGCGCGCCGCCCGCGACGAGCGCGCCGAGGGTGGCGGTCGCGACAACGTTCACGGCAGCCGTGCGCATGCCGGCGAGCATGAGCGGCAGACCGAGCGGGATCTCGATCGAACGGAGGATCTGCCCTTCGCTGAGCCCCATGCCGCGTGCCGCATCGACAACATCGCGGTCGACCTCGCGCACCGCGACGTACGTGTTCGTCAGGATCGGCGGGATCGCGAGCGGCACGAGCGCGAAGACCGTCGGCCAGAACCCGAGTCCTAACCCGAGCGAGATCGCGATGACCAGACCGAACGCGAGCAGCGCGAGCGAGGGGAGCGCGCGTCCGAGGTTCGCCACGTTGATGGCGATGAAGCCCGCGCGTCCGGTGTGGCCCAGGTAGAGGGCGATCGGCATCGCGACGGCGACCGCGACCAGCACGGAGAGGCCGGAGAGCTCGACGTGCTCGAGGATGCGGACCGGGATCCCGTGTGAGCCCTGCCAGTTCGCGGGATCGGCAAGCCAACGCGCGAGGTCAACGAGAAGGCTCATGTCAAGCGACTCCACGGTGTGAGCTTTCGCTGGACGAGCACCAGCGCCCCGTCCGCGAGCACGGCGAGCACGACCGACCCGAGCGCGCCGACCACGAGCGCCGTGCTGAAGAACAGCTGGATGCCGAGCAGGATGAAGTAGCCCATGCCGCCCTGACCGATGAGCGCGGTCACCGTGACGAGACCGATCGTCGTGATCGTGGCCACCCGGATGCCCGCGAAGATCACCGCGAGCGCGAGCGGAAGCTCGACCCGCCAGAGGATCTGGCGATCGGTGTATCCCATGCCCTGGGCCGCGTCACGGACCTCGGCCGGGACGCCGCGAACGCCCGCGACGATATTGCGAATGAGGATGAGGAGCGTGTAGCTCACGAGACCGATCTCCGCGGTGAGGAGCGAGAGACCGGTGTACGGCACGAGTAGAGCGAAGAGGGCGAGGCTCGGAATGGTGTAGAGGATCCCGGTCGTCCACGTGATCGGCCCGTAGAGCTTGGGAACGCGAAGTGCCAGCAGCGAGAGGGCGAACGCGATCAGGAACCCCACAACCACCGCGACCACGGTGAGCTCGAGGTGCTCGCCGACGCGCTGGCCGATCTCTCCGGCATGGCCTGCCACCCAGTCCCACCGGATGAGCGGCTCGCCCGGCGTCATTTTCGGACCTCGCTGCGGAGGAGCCTGCCGATGTGCGAGAGCGTCAGTACGCCGAGGTACCGGTCGCCGTCGCGCACCATGCCGACCTGGGTTTCGGACGCGAGCATCTCGGCGAGCGCGTCGCGGAGCGTCATCGCGGGCGAAAGGACGGGCGCGCCGTCGAGCCGCGACGGATCTACCGGTGGGTCGAGCTCGGCCCCACCGACGGTGAGGAGCGCGAGGCGCTTGAGGCCGCGATCGCTTCCCACGAACTGCGCGACGAAGTCGTCGGCGGGGTGCGCGAGCAGCTCCGCGGGCGGCGCGAATTGCACGAGCCTCCCGGCGCGCATGATCGCGATGCGGTCGCCGAGCTTGATCGCCTCGTCGATGTCGTGCGTGACGAAGATCACCGTGATGCCCTGTGCGCGCTGCAGCTGGAGGAACTCGTTCTGAAGCCGTTCGCGGACGATCGGGTCGACCGCGCCGAACGGTTCGTCCATCAGCATGAGCGGCGGCTCGGCGGCCATGGCTCGGGCGACGCCCACGCGCTGGCGCTCGCCACCCGAGAGCTGCGCCGGATAGCGGTCGCGCATGCGTGCGGGATGCAGGCCGATGAGCGAGAGGAGCTCGTCTACGCGCGCGCGGATGCGCGCCGTCGGCCAGCCGAGAAGTTCTGGAACCGTCGCGACGTTTTGGGCGATGGTCCGGTGCGGGAAGAGGCCGACCTGCTGGATGACGTAGCCGATGCGCCGGCGAAGCTCGGCCGGATCTTCCCGCAGGATGTTCTGCCCGTCGATAAGGATTTCTCCCGACGTCGGCTCAATCAGCCTGTTCACCATGCGAAGCGAGGTCGTCTTGCCGCAGCCCGACGGGCCGATCAGCACACAGATCCGCCCGGCGGGAGCGGTAAGGCTGAGGTGGTCGACCGCGACGGTGTCGCCGTAGCGCTTGGTGACGTCGCGCAGCTCGACCGTCGCGCCACGACGCTCGGCCATCGCACCAGCATGACAGCGCGGCACGAAACTCGCTCCTAGAATCGGCAGCGATTCATCAGGGGAGTGAACAGCGGTGGCGATCGCAGAAAAGAAGGACCTCTACACGTTCCCGTCCGCGCCCGACGCGACCTCGCCGGAGTGGCCAGGCACTCCCATCGGCGCGAAGAACACGATCACGCGGACGAAGGGACGCACGCTCGTCCACGACAAGACGGTCGACAAGAAGCCGGGCCTCTTCGAGCGCCTGCTCGCCAACGCGTTCGAGCACATCGCCACGGCGAAGGAGATGACCTACTCGCACGACGTCGTGATCCACGGCCTGCGCGTGCGCGCCATCACCAACAGCGAGCACCTCCACGGCTACTGGAAGGACAACTGGTACGGCGTCGACGAATGGCAGCGGATCACCGGCCAAAAGCCGGCGGAGAGTCCGGACGTCCTCGTCGTCGCCCTCGGCCGCGTGCCGAGCGAGGCGGAGGCCGCGTACTACTCGCGGCAGAACGACACGGTCATCTTCTTCAACACGAGCTATTACGGACAGCTCAAGTCGTGGGTTCTCGGCGCGGTCGGGCGCAAGCTCGCGGTCGAGTACGGCATCCACTCGATCCACGGCGCCGTCGTGACGAAGGACGGCAAGGGAATCCTCTACATCGCGCCGACCGGCACCGGGAAGTCGACCTCGACGTACGGCGTCATGGAGTTTGAGGGCACGCGCTTTCACTCAGACGACTGGGTCTACGTCCGCTACGCGTACCGCACCAAGGATGGGAAAGTCTTCTCGCCGGCGCGGATCCTCGACGGCGGCGAGGAGGTGGCGAAGGGCTACCAGACCTACGCCTGGCTGGAGGAGCACCGCAACAGCGACGCGACCGTCATCGGACGCGGGCTCGATGACCGCGAGGTCATGGCAAGCGCGCGCGAGCTCGACATCGATCATCCCGAGGCCTACGCGTACACGAGCGAGAAGGTCTTCTACCTGCGCTCGAACCTCGTCGAGAACTTCCCGCAGGCGGCGTTCGACATGGTCCGCTCGCGCCTCGAGAACGCGCCTGACGTGACGCCGGAGTTCCTGACCGAGAACAAGGCGACGATCGACGCGGTCGCTGCGAAGCTCGCCGGGATGAAGAAGGCGCCGTTCGACAAGATGGACGAGAAGACGCTGCGCGACACCGTCGGACGCTTCTTCGCGTTCGAGAACACCCGCGCGATGCTCGACATCACGACCGTGTTCCCGAAGGAGCGCGTCTTCACGAATCCGATGGAGCCCGCGCGCATCCACGCGGTGATGCTCATCAAGCGCAACTTCGACGAGAACGTCGTCGTCGAGCGCCTCGGCATCGACAAGTTCATGGCCCGTCTCCTGGTCGGGCGGACGCCCGCCGGCACCAAGGAGATCGTCTACAACTCCTACCGCGCCGTCGACGACAAGAGCGAGCGCGCCTGGATCGACACGATCGAGACCAAAGGTGCGGACAAGATGTGGTCGGAGTACCAGAAGGCGAAGGACAAACCGGAGACGCTCCACGAAGAGATGGAGATGTTCCGGATGCTCTTCACATCAGCTGCTGCCTACGACCTGAACACGGTCATCCAGAAGGACAAGGCCGTGACCTCGAAAATGGAGGCGGTCCGCAACACGATGCGGGTCATCGTGAAAGCGCTCGACAACACGAAGGAAACCTTCCGTTACGGCATCGAGGATTATCGGAAACTGCTCGACTGAGCGACCAGGCGAGGATTAGCCTCGCTTACCGATGGGACCCTTCGACCGTTTCAACGACCGCGCCAAGCGTGTCCTGGCCCTCGCGCAGGACGAGGCGATCCGCTTCAACCACAACTACATAGGGGTCGAGCATCTCCTGCTCGGCCTTGTTCGCGAAGGCGAAGGCGTGGCCGCGCGGGTTCTCGATTCGCTCGGCGTCGACCTCTCGAAAGCGCGCAGCTCGGTCGAGTTCATGATCGGCCGCGGCGACAGCACGACTTCGCCGAGCGAGATCACGCTCTCGCCCCGCACGAAGAAGGTGATCGAGCTTGCGATCGACGAAGCGCGCAAGCTCGGCCACGGCTGGGTCGGCACGGAGCATCTCCTCCTCGGGCTCGCGCGTGAAGGGGAGAGCGTCGCCACGCACGTCCTTCAGTCACTCGGGGTCGGCTTCGACAGGGTCCGCCACGAAGTCATCGCGACGCTTGGCCAGCAGCAGAGCAGCGGTCCTACGCGGCCCTTGGCGACCGTCGCCGAGTCGATGCATTGGGGAGGACACCCCGCTTCGCCGCTTGACCGGCTCGACGCAAGCTCGAGGCGCGCGCTCGCGCGCGCGTACTGGGAAGCCGGCCGGGCGAACGAAGAAGAGATCATGCCGCACCATCTCCTCCTCGCGCTCGTTGCCGATAAGGAAGTGTGGATCCGCCGCGTGCTCGCGGAGGTCGGCATCGATCCGGCGGATCTTGCCGCTCGCATCGATGCGGCAGCGCCAGCGCGGCCTACCCCCAGGCTTCGGGCGATCACCGAAAGCCCCGCGCTCCTTGACGTCATCACGCGAGCAGCCTCACTCGCGGCCGAACGCAACCACGCCTATATCCGAGGCGGGCACCTCCTCGTCGCGATCGCTTCCGGTGATGGCGTCGGCGCGACGGTCCTTACAGCGGTCGGCGCGACGCCGCAGCGGCTTCGCGAAATTATCGACAGGATGAAGGGATGAACATCAACATCTTCGACAGCGCGATCATCATCGCCGCGATCGCAGGCGGCATCACCGGCGCGCTCGTAGCAGTGGTGGTCTCTCTCGGCGTGATCCGCGCGCAGCGCCATCTCGGCGGAACGACCGTCGGCGCTCCCCAACCGAGCACCGAATGGCGCGTGCCGTCGGGCCCGCTGGCGCGGCACCTCGCGGAGGCCGGGACCCACCCGCAGCCTGAACGGAAGGGCGACGAGGCGGTCCGCCCCCAGGAGTAGCGTCGCGTGGACCTCGGAACGGTCGCGCTGATAGCGCTGCTCGCCGGCCTCGCCGGCGGCGCGGTTGGTGGTGTGGCCATCGGCGCGATCCAGGCTTGGATGGCTCGGCCTAAGGGAGTACGCGTATCACGCGCATACCGGTGGACGAAGACGTCGGGTTCGGTGCGAGCGGCGGAGGTGGCGGCGCCGTCGGGTGGCATCGGTCCGTTCGACCGTTTCAGCGCCGGCGGCAAGCGCGTGTTCGCGCTGGCGCAGGCCGAAGCGATCCAGCACAACCACAACTACATCGGGACCGAGCACCTGCTGGGCGCGCTCCTCCGCGACACCGACACGATCGCCGCCCGGGCGCTCACATCGCTCGGCATTGACCTCACAAAGGTTCGAACGGCGCTCGAGTTCATCGTCGGCCGTGGTGATCAACCGACGTCAGGTGGTGAGATCACGCTCTCGCCGCGAACGAAGAACGTGATCGAGCTGGCGGTAGAGGAAGCAGCGCATATGAATCAGCACGTCGGCCCCGAGCACATCCTCCTCGCGCTGATCGATGAAGGAGAGGGCATCGCCTCGGGAATACTCGAATCGCTCGGGGCGCCGCTCGAGACGGTGCGCGCGAGAGTGCTGGAGCTGCTCGCGGCGTCGGGCACGCCCCCACCCGAGGGCTACACCCCATCGCCGCGCCGCCGGCAGCCGAGCGGATTCGATCGATTCAGCAATCGCGCGAAGCGTGCACTCGCGCTTGCCCAGGGTGAGGCGGTTCGCATTGGCCACAGCTACATTGGGCCTGAGCACCTTCTGCTTGGCATCGCGCGCTTGACCGGGCCTGGTCAGGTGGATCAGGCGATGAAGCGGATCTTCGACGAGCTCGGGCTGACGGTCGAGCGGCTACGCGCCGAGCTTGCGAAAGTCATTCCGCCTGTCGACCAGCAGTCGCCGACCGAGATCGTCCTCAGTCCGGAGACCAAGGAAATCTTCGACCTCGTCCTCCGCGAATCCGGCGCCGACAAGGCCGTGCTCCCCGAGCACCTCCTGCTCGCGATCGTCCGCGACGAGGAAAGCTTCGCCCCGCAGATCCTCTCGAGGCTCGGCGTTACGGCCGAGCGAGTGCGTACCGCTGTCGGCCATTGATACGCCGCTGTCGTGCCGATCCGCCGCTCTCTTTCCACACTTAACGGATGTACCCGACCGCGCCTCGCACGGGCTCGCACACGGGCGCGATGGTCTTCGCCGGAGTGATGGGCATCGTCCTCGCCGTGACATTCGCTTTCTGCGGCGACAGGCCCACAACGCGTGCGCTGCCAACCCCAACCCCGACCCCGGCCGCGCCGCTACCCAAACTGGCCGAGCTCGACAGCGCCTGGGTCAGCCAGACGGTCCCGGCGGAGATCTCGGTCGGCGCCGAGGCGACCATCACGTTCAAGTTCAGGAACACCGGCAAGGCGGCATGGGTGCTCGGTACCGGCTCGGAGGCGAGCCTCGCGTTCGTCGGCAGCGACGCGAAGTTCGATCCGAGGATGGCCGTGAACTGGCCGTTGCCGGGGAGGCCGGCGGTGCAGGGCGAGGGCGTCGTCGCGCCGGGCGAGGTCGCGACGTTCAGCTTCAGGGTCAAAGGCGTCGCCCCGGGCACGTACCGGATCGACGTGCGTCCCGTCGTCGTGGCCGTGGGCCCGCTCCGCGACCAGGGCGTGTACACCGAGGTCACCGTCCGCTAGGCATCCGGTCGCGCTCATCCGACGTAGTCCGGGTGTAAAGTCCGGGCGTCTGGCAGAGGGGTTTTTGGGGAGGCGGACATGATCCCTGCATCCTTTGAGTACGCGGTCGCGCGCGACGTTGCCCACGCGGTTCAGCTCCTGGCGAGCTCCGGCGGAGAGGGCAAGGTGCTCGCGGGAGGCCAAAGCCTGATCCCACTCATGAAGTTCCGCCTGGCGCAGCCGGGCTTCCTCATCGACCTCAACCGAGTTCCCGGGCTGGCCGACATCAAAGAGAACGGCGAGCTGCGCATCGGCGCCCTCGTGCGCGAGGCCGACCTCGACACGAACCCGATCGTGCGGGAGCGCTACCCGATCCTCGTCGACACCACCCGGGTGATCGCCGACCCGCTCGTCCGAAACATGGCGACCATTGGCGGGAATCTGGCACACGCCGATCCCGCGAACGACCATCCCGCCACGATGCTCGCGGTCCGTGCGTCCGTCGTCGCGCGGGGCCAAAAGGGCGAGCGCGTGATACCGATCGATGAATTCTTCGTCGATACGTTCACCACCGTGCTCGCGCCCGATGAGGTCCTCACCGAAATCCGCATTCCCAAACCGCCTGCCCGAAGCGGTGGCGCGTATCTCAAGCTCGAGCGAAAGGTTGGCGACTTCGCTATCGCCGGGGTCGCCGTGATGCTCGCGCTGGACGAGAAGGGCAAGGTCGGCGCAGTGGGTATCGGCGTTACGAACGCGGGGCCGACCGCGATCCGCGCGCGCAAGGCCGAGGAGCTGCTGCGGGGGCAGTCCGCCGACGACAAGACCATCGCCGCGGCGGCCGCTGCGGCCGCGGGCGAGTCGAAGCCCTGGTCCGATCTGCGTGGTCCGGCCGAGTACAAGCTGGACGTTATCCGCGTGCTCACGCAGCGCGCGATCCGCAAGGCGCTCGCGCGCGCCGCGGGAGGGAAGTAGACATGGCCGTCCAGACCGCACCCATGACGAGCAAAGGACAACGCACGCTCAAGATCCACGTCACGGTCAACGGCGTGCCGCACGACGTCGAGGTCGAGGCGCGCACGCTGCTCGTCCACTTCCTCCGCGAGAACCTCGGGATGACCGGCACACACATCGGCTGCGACACGACCAGCTGCGGCGCCTGCGCGGTGGTGCTCAACGGCCGCGCGGTGAAGTCCTGCACCGTCTTCGCGGTGCAGGCCGATCAGGGGACCATCGCCACCGTCGAGGGGCTCGAGAAGGATGGAAAGCTCCATCCAATCCAGGAAGGATTCCACCAGGAGCACGGCCTGCAGTGCGGCTTCTGCACTCCCGGAATGATGATGACCTCCGTCGCCTTCCTCGCGACGAACAGCAAGCCGACCGACCTGGAGATCCGCGAGGCGATCTCCGGCAATCTCTGCCGCTGCACCGGATACGTGAACATCGTGAAGTCGATCGACCACGCGGCGCGAGCGATGCGCGAGACCGCGGAAGGGAAGGCCTGAGGCAGTGGCTATTGAAATCGGCGGCATCGGCCATAGCGTCAAGCGCAAGGAAGACGCGCGCTTCATCCGGGGGAAGGGCAAGTACGTCGACGATGTGAAGCTGCCCGGCATGCTCTACCTCGATATCGCGCGAAGCCCGCTCGCGCACGCGCGGATCAAGAAGATCGACACGTCGAAGGCGCTCGCCATCCCGGGCGTGCTCGCGGTTATCACCGGCAAGGACCTCGAGAAATACGGGCTCGCGTGGATGCCCACGCTCATGTCCGACAAGCAGATGGTCCTGCCGACCGACACAGTCATGTACCAGGCGCAGGAGGTCGCCGCGGTAGTGGCGACGGAGCGCTACATCGCTGCCGACGGGGTCGACGCGATCGAGGTCGACTACGAGCCGTTGCCGGTCGTCGTCGACCCGATCAAGGCTCTCCTGCCCGACGCTCCGGTCATTCGCGAGGACCGCGAGCAGAAGAACAACCTGATCTGGCACTGGGAGGTCGGCGACAAGGCCGGCACCGACAAGGCCTTCACCGACGCGGAGGTCGTGGTCAAGCAGGACCTGTACATCCCGCGCATCCACGTCTCGTCGATCGAGACCTGCGGCATCGTCGCGAGCTGGGACAAGGTCGAGGGCAAGCTCACGGTGTGGATGACGACGCAGGCACCGCACGCGATCCGCACGGTGATCGCGCTCGTCGCCGGCCACCTGGGCCTCGCCGAGCACAAGATCCGGGTCATCTCGCCGGACATCGGCGGTGGCTTCGGCGGCAAGGTGCCGGTCTATCCCGGCTATGTCATCGCCATCGCCGCGAGCGTGCTCACCGGTGCGCCGGTGAAGTGGATCGAGGATCGTGCGGAGAACATCCAGGCGGACTCCTTCGCGCGCGACTACCACATCACCGCCGAGCTGGCCGCGAAGAAGGACGGGACAATGCAGGCACTGCGCGTCAAGACGGTCGCCGACCACGGCGCGTTCGACGCGGCCGCGAACCCCTCGAAGTACCCGGCCGGACTGTTCCACATCATCACCGGCTCGTACCCGTTCCAGAAGTCGTTCGTCGAAGTGGACGGCGTGTATACGAACAAGCCTCCGGGAGGCATCGCCTACCGCTGCTCGTTCCGCGTCACCGAGGCCGCGTACACGATCGAGCGCCTCGTGGACGTGCTCGCGCTCGAGGTCAAGAAGGACCCGGCCGAGCTGCGGATGCAGAACTTCATCCCGCCGACGGCCTTCCCGTACAAGTCGGTTCTCGGCTGGGAGTACGACTCCGGCGACTACGGACGCGCGCTCAAGCTCGCGATGGACAAGATCGGCTACGCCGAGCTGCGCACGGAGCAGATCGAGAAGCGCAAGAAGGGCGAGCTCATGGGGATCGGCATCTCGTCGTTCACCGAGATCGTCGGCGCCGGCCCGTCGAAGGACTTCGACATTCTCGGCATCAAGATGTTCGACTCCTGCGAGATCCGGGTGCACCCGACGGGTAAGGCGATGGTCCGCCTCGGAGTGAAGTCGCAGGGTCAGGGCCATGAGACGACGTTCGCTCAGATCGTCGCCGAGGAGCTCGGGCTTCCCGTCGGCGACATCGCTGTCGAAGAAGGCGACACCGACACGGCGCCGTACGGACTCGGCACGTACGCCAGCCGCAGCACGCCGGTTGCGGGTGGTGCCACGGCGATCGCGGCGCGGAAGATCCGCGAGAAGGCGAAGCTCATCGCGGCCCACCTGCTCGAGGCGAACCCCGACGACGTCGAGTGGAAGGACTACAAGTTCCAGGTCAAGGGCGTCCCGACCAAGTCAAAGACGATGCAGGAAGTCGCGTTCGCCGCATACACCAATCACCCGCAGGGAATGGAGGCGGGGCTCGAGGCCGTCGATTACTACGACCCGCCGAACCTCACCTACCCCTTCGGCTCGTACATCTGCGTCGTCGACCTCGACCGCGGCACCGGTGAGGTGAAGATCCGCCGCTTCGTCGCGGTGGACGACTGCGGCACGATCATCAACCCGATGATCGTCGAGGGTCAGATCCACGGTGGGCTCACGATGGGCCTCGCGCCGGCGCTCTACGAGCAGATCAACTACGACGAACAGGGCAACATCCAGGGCGGCACGTTCATGGACTATTTGCTCCCGACCGCGATGGAGACACCGAACTGGGAGACGGCCAAGACGACGACCCCGTCGCCGCACCACCCGATCGGCGCGAAGGGTGTCGGCGAGTCGGCCACGGTCGGCGCGCCCGCCGCAATCGCGAACGCGGTCGTCGACGCGCTCGCCCACCTGGGCGTTCGGCACATCGACATCCCCATCACCCCTTGGAAGGTGCAGAAGATCCTCAAAGAACACGGCGTGGCGGAGTGACGTAGGGAAAGGATGCGTTTTGAGGGCACGCTCGACATAGCCGCACCGCGCGATCGGGTGTGGTCCTTCCTGACCGATCCGAGTCAGGTCACGACGTGCGCGCCGGACGTGCAGAGCCTCGACATCACCGACCCGCGCCACTTCAAGGTCGTGGTGCGGGCCGGTGTCGGCCCGATCAAGGGGACGTTCTCGATGAACGTCGAGTTCACGGAGCTTCAGGAGCCCGGTCATGCCTCCGTGGTGGCGCGAGGGCAGGCGCCGGGCAGCGCGGTCGAGATGCGGAGCATGATGGACCTCGAAGCGCTCGATGGGACGCGTACGACGATGAAATGGTCGAGCGACGTCTCCGTGTCGGGGATGATCCAGCAGGTCGGCGCGCGGCTCATGCAGGGCGCCGCCGACAAGATCACGCAGCAGGTCTTCTCCTGCATCAAGGCAAAGCTCGAGGCGCCGGTCCCGATATGACGACCTCCACTGAGAGGCAGACGCGCGGATACGCCGATATCGGCGGCCATCGAACATGGTTCGCGGACTCCGGAGCGGCGGGCGAGCCGGTTCTCATGCTCCACGGAGGCATCAGCGACAGCGAGATGCTGCTCGAGCCGCTCGAACCGGCGCTTGGAGAGCGCTTCCGCATCCTGGCGTTCGACCGCCGCGGCCACGGACGGACCGCCGACACAGATAACGCATTTCACTACGACGACATGGCCACCGAGACGATCGCCGCCATCGAAACGCTCATCGCCGGTCCGGCGCACCTCGTCGGCTGGAGCGATGGCGGCAACGTCGCGCTCCTCGTCGCCCTCCGGCGTCCGGACCTCGTCCGCTCCCTCGTCCTGATCGGTACCAACTACCACTTCGACGGCAACATGCCCACGGGGCCAGGCGGATCCGAACCCAAGATGCTCCGGGACCGGTACGCCGACCGCTCTCCTGACGGCGGGGAACACTTCGCCGCCGTGTTCCAGAAATCGCGAGCGATGTGGGCCGTCGAGCCGACCCTGACCACGGACGATCTGCGAAGGATCTTGGCTCCGGCGCTCGTGCTCGTGGGTGATGACGACCTCTTGACCCTCGCGCACACCGCGTCTCTGTACGAATCGCTCCCGATGGGCCAGCTCGCGGTCGTGCCCGGGACGTCCCATGCCGTCGTATTGGAGAAGCCCGAGCTTGTCGGCGGTCTCATACGAGATTTCCTGAGCGACCCGGGACAGCCGAAAACCCACCTGCCGGTGCGGCGCAGGAACCGTCCGGACCGGACGTGACTGGCGACCAGACCGGCGATCGCGTCGCGCGCGACCTGCTGATTCTCCCTCGACTTCTTCGAAGGGCGGGTGTCCACCTCAACGCGGAGCGCGCTCGCGTCTACCTTCAAGCGATAACAGAGATCGACCTCGAGCGCCCCGACGACGTGCGTGCTGCGAGCAGAACGGCCCTCGTTTCGCGACAGGCCGACCTGGCCGCGTTCGATGCCACGTTCGACCTCTTCTGGTCCCTTCTTCGCGGCGGCAGCCTGTCGTCGCCGGTCCCGAGCGCCCGCAAGCCAAAAGCCGACGCCGGGCAGATCGAAGTTCCCCTCGGGCAGGTGCCGCCCCCGATTACATCGCTGGTGCTCCGCACCGTCCGGGTCATGGCGAGCCCGACCGAGCTCCTGCGCACCACGGACTTCTCGGCCATGACCGCTGCCGAGCGCGCCGCCGCCGCGCGCTTTCTCGAGCGCCTGCAGTGGTCCCCCGGCCAGCGCCCGAGTCGGCGGTTCCGCTCGTCGCGAGACGGTTCGCGCCTCGATGCGCGCGCGACCTTGAGGAAGTCGCTCGCCGCGCACGGTGAGCCGGCGGTGCTCATCCGCCGGGCCCGCCGCACCAAGCGCCGGCCGCTCGTGATCCTGTGCGACGTCTCAGGATCGATGGAAGCGTACACGCGCCTCCTGCTGCATATGTCGCATGCACTCGCGCGAGGTTGGGGCCGCGTCGAGACGTTCACGTTCGGCACACGCCTTACCCGCATCACGCGACAGCTTCGCGAGCGCCGTCCCGACGCTGCGCTCGCCCACGTCTCACGTGCGGTGAGTGACTGGTCCGGCGGAACACGCATCGGCGACGCGCTCCGCGAGTTCAACCTGCGGTGGTCGCGGCGGGTCTTGGGCCGGGGCGCGGTTGTCCTGCTCGTCACGGATGGGTGGGAGCGGGGGGATCCCGCTCTGCTCGAGCGCGAGGCTGCCCGCTTGCAGCGCGCCGCCTACCGCCTCATCTGGATCGATCCGCTCTCGGGCACGCGGGACTACTCGCCCGACGCGCGCGGCGCGCGCGCCCTGAGCGGGCACGCCGACGACCACCTCGCGGCGAACACGCTCGATGGACTGGCGCGCATCGCCGACCTCCTCGGACACGTCGGCCGCGGCCGGCCAGTACGTCGCGCGGAGGTGGCGTGAGCGCTTCGTTCTTCGAGCTCGCCGCCGAGCTCCTGGCGCGACGTGAGCCGTTCGCGACAGCCACCGTCGTTCGCGCCGACCGGCCGACGTCCGCGAAGCCTGGCGCGAAGGCCATCATCACCCCCGACGGCAGGCTCACCGGATGGATCGGCGGGAGCTGTGCAGCCCCGGTGGTGATCCGCGAGGCCGTTGCGGCGATCGCCGACGGCGAGGCACGGCTCATCGAGATCTCCAAAACGTCCGCAGCACCGCGACCCGGAGTGCGACACTTTCCGATGACGTGCCACTCCGGCGGCACGCTGGAGATCCATATCGAACCGCTTCTTCCGACCGAGCAGCTCGTGATCGTGGGCAAGACGCCGGTCGCGCGCGCGCTCGCCGCGCTCGGGTCGGCGCTCGGCCGCTACGTGGTCGTCGCCGAGCCGAACGTGACCGCCGACGACTTCCCCACCGCGGACCGCATCACGAGCGATCTCGCGGATGTCAACGTCGACGAGCGCACGTCGATCGTCATCGCCGCGCGCGGCGACGCGGACGAGGATCCGGCCGAGGAGGCGCTCCAGACTCCGGCGAGCTACATCGGACTCGTCGCGAGCAAGACCCGAGGCGACGTGATCCGCGAGACGCTCACGCGCCGAGGCATGTCTCCCGACCAGATGGATCGGCTCATCTACCCGGCCGGGCTCGACGTGGGTCACGCGAGCGACGAGGAGATCGCGCTTTCGATCCTCGCGCAGATCCTCATGCACCGGTACACACGAGAGAGCGTGGCGCTCTCATTTCCTGGGACCCATCGAAACTTCCAGCCGATAGTCGCGCCGGCGGAGGCCGTCGATCCGATCTGCGACATGAGCGTGGCCATCACCGACACCGCGCTCCGCGCTGACTACGAGGGCACCACCTACTACTTCTGCGGCGAAACGTGCCTCCGCCGCTTCCTCAAGAATCCCGCCGCCGCGCTCGCGGCGTCGCGATGAAAGAGGTCGCGGCCGAGCTCGAACGGTGGCTCGACACCGGCGAGCCCGTGGCGATTGCGACGGTCGTCCGCATCATGGGCTCCGCACCGCGTCCGCTCGGGGCGACGCTCATCGCCCGCGCCGGAGACAAGATCGCGGGTTCGGTGAGCAACGGCTGCGTCGAGTCGGCGGTGTACGAGGAAGCCATGGCCGTTCTGAAGGACGGCCAACCCCGCGTCGTGAACTACGGGATCAGCGACGAGTTCGCGTTCACCGTCGGACTCTCGTGCGGCGGCTCGATCGACGTCCTCATCGAGCCCGTGGGCGCGCTGCACCGCGCGGCACTCGAAGCGGTCCGCTCAGAGCACCCCGCGCTCCTGGTCAGGATCGTCGCACCGGCCGACGGCGCGGGCACAGTCGCGGTACTCACCGACGATCGCGCAGTTGGCTGGTCCCCCGAGCTCGCCGAGCTCAAGGTCGGCGCTCTTGCCGCGCTCGGCGAGGGGCGTTCGCGGACCATCACGACGCGCCTCGGCGATGCCGACGCGACCGTTTTCCTCGAAGCGCTGGCGATGCCACCGCTGCTCGCGATCGTCGGCGCCACCCACGTGGGGCAGGCGCTCGCGCACCTCGCGAAGGCGGTCGGGTACCGCGTCGTGGTCGCCGACCCGCGCACGGCGCTCGCGAACCCCGAGCGTTTCCCCGGCGTGGAGATCGTCGCCGCGTGGCCCGAGGAGGCGCTCGCGACGCTGCGCTTCGGGCCGAGCTCGGCGATCGCAGTCCTCGCGCACGACGACAAGTTCGATCATCCCGCGCTCCTCGCCGCGCTGAAGAGCCACGCGGGCTATGTCGGGGCAATCGGCAGCCGGACGACGAACGACAAGCGCGTCGCCTGGCTGCGGGCACAGGGCCTCGCCGAGCGCGACATCGCGCGCGTGCACGCGCCGATCGGCCTGGACATTGGGGCGACCGGCGTGGAGGAGATCGCGCTGGCGATCCTCGCCGAGATCGTGGCGGTTCGCCGTCACCGCAGCGGTCGGAGCCTCTCGGCCGAGGCGATCTCCGCCGCCCGGTGACCAAGCCGGCCGAGAGGGTCGGCGGCGTCATTCTCGCGGCGGGCGAGGCGAAGCGGTTCGGTTCTCAGAAGCTTCTCGCTCCGATCGACGGTCGCGCGCTCGTCGAGCGGGTGATCGCCGCCGCGACCGCATCCAGCCTCGCGGATGCCGTCGTTGTGGTCGGCGCCGACGCCGAACATGTGTCGCGCGTGGCGATGGGCCGAGCGCGCGCCGTGCGGAATCCCGACTACGCCACCGGCCAGTCGAGCTCGCTGAAGGCCGGCCTGCGTGCGCTCGCGGACGACGTGGATGCCGCCGTCGTGCTACTCGGGGACGTTCCCGGCGTGACCAGCGCGCTCATCGAGGCGCTGATCGCGAGGCACCGTGAGACGGGCGCACCCGCGGTGGCCTCACGGTGGAACGGCGCCCTGTCGCCGCCGGTGCTCCTCCACCGTGACCTCTTTGGGGCGGCGATGGCGCTGCGGGGCGACGTCGGAATGCGTGAGGTGCTGGCCGGCCGCGACGATGTCGCTGTCGTGGAGGTGACGGAGGACCTCGGGGCGCTCGGCGATGTCGACACGCCCGAGGATCACGCCCGCATTTCTCGGAGCCGCTAGCTCCTAGGGCACCTCGTGGACCCGCAGCTCGAGCAACACGATTGCGCCCGTCGTTCCCGTTGCGGACATCGAGAGCGGCGAGCTCTTCGGATCGAGTCGGCTGTCGACGACCTGAGACGTCTGTTGGCCGTCGACGAACAGTGTGTACGCCGGTGTTTGCACGAGAACGGCGACCTCGACGGGCCGGTCTCTCATGTGGATGGGGACCGGCTTGCCGAGGACCTCCGTGATCCCGGTCTCGAGATCCTCGAAGAGGAGCTCGACGTAGCCGGTCGACGCGTTGATGCGGACCGCGACGCTTTGCTCACTGGCCGTGCGCACCCGCCAGATCAGCGTTCCGTCGGAGTCCGGCTTGCTGCTGATGAGCGCGACGCCGATGAACGGCGGCGTGAACTCAGGAAAGCTGACCGTGGCCCGGCCAGCCTCCTTGAACGTGAACGCGAGGACGCCCGATTGTGTGTCAACGAAGGCGCCGCCGCTCTGGTCTTCGGTCGAGGCCTGACTGAAATTCGCGATCCAGAGCGGTTTCCCCGCGGGGAGGACGCGCGCCGGCGGCGGCGCCGAGGACTGCTGCGTGAACAGGAGCGGTCCCAGCGCAAACGACGCCACGAGGAGGAGCAGCAGGATGCCCACGAGGGTGCCCGCGATCGCGACGATGCTCGGCCCGCCCTCGCCCTCGCCAGATGCCGCTTCCGCGGGCGTCACCTGCGCCTCGGGAAGCGCGGCCACCAGGCGAGCTCGCGCCGCGTCGGCGGTCGCGGCCGGCACGCGCACGAGATAGGTGAAGACCGAGGGAGCCGCATCCGCGACCGCCGCCGTCGTGGTCACGGCGCGATCGGCGCGGATCACTCGAAGATGGAACGCGAACACCGCACCGGCGACGCCGGCGTCCACCGCGAAGTGCCAGACGTCGTGCCAGGTCGAGAGCGGGAAGTCCGCCGCGAGTGCAGCGTTCAAGAGCCGGTAGAGCGCGGCCGAGCCGAAGACGAGCAGGCCGATGGCGCCGCCGAGGACGGCGAGGTACAGATAACCGCGCCGTTGCGGTGCGCGCCGCTCGGCTTCGTCGAGCCTCCGCTGCGCCCGCCACCAGTGGAAGGCCCACGCGGGCAGACCGACGAGAACGAGCGAGAGGTACGTTGCCGTCTCGCCGTTCTGATGGGTATTCATCCCCATGAGCTGGCTTCCGAGGACGCCAACCGTTCCCGCCGCGCCGATGGCCGCCATCGCGAGGCCGAATGCGGCGACGACGTACGTGTACGAGCGTCGGATAGCGGCCGCGCGATCGAGCTCGGTCTCGCGTGCGGCTTCCGCCTCGACGACGCGACGATGGAAGAGCCAGAGTGGCGCGAAGATGAGCGTGAAGGCGATCGGGAATCCGAGATCGTGCATGAGGCTCGTGAACTGTTCCTGGAAGGGGTCGCCGAGCAGGCGCCGGATGACCGCCGCCGAACCGAAGGTCGTCGAGACCAGCGCCACGATTGCGGACAGACCCACGATGAAATAGATCGCGAGCTTCCGAACGACCGACCGACGCTCGACCTCGCCGTCCGCGGTCGACCGCCGCAGCCCACGCTGCAGCGGGAGCCAGGTGCCGAGCCACAGGATGAGGCCCGCGACGATCGGCGGGATCTGGTTTATCAGCTGGAAGCGCAGCATCTCGTCGCGGGTCGGCGCCACTCCACCCGGCGGTCCGAAGAAGTCGCCGCGGTTGAGCGGCACGATGGCATCGGCGACGACACGGTCCCAGAGCCCCTGCAGCGTGAACCCGGTCGAGAAGGCCGCGAAAAACAGGCCGATGACCGCGAGCGCATAGAGCGCGAGGTGGCGGACCTCGGCGGCCCGCCCACCGACAACCGTCGCGCGGCGATCCGCCACCGAGATACGAACGTGGAACGCGAGCGCGCCCGCCGCGGAGAGGGCCATCGCGCCGGCACCCGCGGCGCGTGCGGGCCACTCGGGCTCGATGAAGAAACCAGGAAGCTCGCCGACCAACGTGCCCTGGAGGATGAGGCCGAGGGTCCGCTGACCGTAGCCGAACACGAGCAGCGCGGTGACGAAGATAACCAGATGCACATAGAGGCTCCGGATCGCCGAGGCGCGGGCAACGACCTCGCGGCGCGCGGCTCGGTCGGCGGCGCGGAACGACAGCCACCAGGCGGGCCCGCCGACGACGAGGAGCGCGATCGCCAGGCTGGCCTGCTCGCGGTAGAGCTCGCTGGGACGGTTGAAGTCGGTGAACACGAACGGCAGGCCGGTGAATCCGCCGGACGGCGCGTTCATAGCGATCTCCGCGCCGACCCGCAGGAGGTTCGCGACCGCGAGGGCCACCATGTGGATGGCAACGAGCGCGACGATGTAGAGGTAGGCGCGCTGTACGGCTGGGAGCGTGCGGCCTTCGTTCATGAAGCTCGCATCATGCGCTTCGAGGGAGAGCAAAACGTGAGGACGGCGACACTCCCGGTGAGTCCCCTTGCCGGTACGGCCCGATTGGGCCGGGGTAGTGTCGCCACTCTCCATGGAAGGAAGGGACGGTCGGCCCCGACCACGCAGGCTGGCGCGGGCGGCGTCCAGGCTCATCGCGGTCGCCCTCGTGGCCAGTGCGGTCGGCTACCTATCCATCTCGTACGTGGTCGCCGAGCGTTTCACGCACGCCGTCCGCTACCACGTGGATCGGGGACCGCAGGTCGTCGCGCCGACGTACCGGGACGTGGCCCTCCGGACGAGCGACGGTCTCACGCTGCGGGGCTGGTACTTCCCGACCGGCGCTGACCGCGCCGCGATCGTCGTCCACGGCAAGGACAGCAACCGCATCGCGGGCGAGAACCGGACCGCCGAGAAGATCGCCGACTTCCTCATCGCCGACGGCTACGACGTGCTGCTCTTCGATCTCCGCGGTAACGGCGAGAGCGATGGCGATCGGTTCTCCCTTGGCTATCAGGAACGCCGCGACGTCGCCGCCGCGATCGAGTTCGTGAGCGCTCTCGGAATTCGCGAGGACCGGATCGCGCTCGTCGGCATCTCCATGGGGGCGGGGACGGTGCTGCAGACACTCCTGCTCCACCCGAACGTCGGAGCCGTCGTCGCCGATTCCTCGTACGCGGACGCGCCCACCATCGTCAGCGAGAACCTCCAGCAGGTCGCCGGCGTCCCAGGGTGGTTCACGCCTGGAGTGCTGCTCTTTTCGAAGGTCGTCTTCGACCTGGACGGCGATCAGGTGCGCCCGATCGATGTCGTGCGTGCGAACCGCGAGCGTCCGATCCTCTTCATCCACTGCGACCGAGACCAGCTGATCGCGCTGCATCACCCTCGGGAGCTGTTCGCGGCGAGCGCGAACAAAGGGTCGCAGCTCTGGATCGCCGGGGGATGCCAGCACGCATGGGCGTTCAACGAGCATCCGGTGGAGTACCAGGCCCGTCTCGTCGCGTTCATCGCCGCGCAGATTCCTCCGCGCGCGGGGTAGGCCGCGCCCGGACGCGGCCCGATCGCATCGGACGTAGCAGTATTCAACTAAGTGTCGAGAGGACGACCTCCGCGCGATCCTTGCGGAGGCGCAGCTACCCGTGCCGGCGGAGTGGCGGCGGACCTGGACGGGCGAGCCGATGCCCAGTGCAGTCAGACTGATCGAGCGAAGCCGTCGAGGTCGATAGGTCCTCATCGTCGATGCCAACGCGGCGTTCCTCGCGTGTTCCATCACCCGATAGCCCTTCGCCCCGCGAAGTGCTCATCACACCGTCACTCATCTGGTCGCAGGTTCGCTCGCGAGAGCTCGTGCCCGCTCGCGAAGGATCGTCTCCGCATCCGCCGCGAGGCGTTCGACGAGCGCTCCCGCGGGCTCGATCGAGTCGATGAGTCCGGCGTCCTGACCCATTAACAGGGAGCCGCGCGTGGCATCCCCCGCTGCGCGCGCGGCCTGCAGCGACTTCTGGACCTCTCCCAGGTTGCGCCGAAGCTCGCCCTCGCGCCCGATCCACTCTTCGATGAACTCGTTGCGCAGCACGCGGGCATAGGCGCCAGGCCACACCTGTCCGGCCGCGACATCCGGGATCTCACTGAGGAGGGTGTTGTGGCCGTCGCTCGCCACGATCGCGCGCTTGTACCCGTCGGGGAACGGCGCCTCTTCCGTCGCCAGGAATCGCGTCCCGAGGAGGACGCCGTCCCCACCGAGGACGAGCGCCGCTGCGATCCCCGCGCCGTCGGCGATGCCGCCCGCGACGACGACAGGGATGTCGGGTAGCGCGCGAATGACCATACGCGCGAGCGGCAGCGTCGCCATGACGCCGACATGCCCGCCGCCCTCGGTCCCCTGCGCGACGACGATGTCCGCGCCGGCCTCGGCGGCGCGCTTGGCTTCGTCCAGCGTGTCGGCCTGGTGCATGTGCAGCGCGTCGATCCCGTGAGCCCGGTCGGCGACTGCGCGCAGGTCCTGCTCGGGGCGCCGCCAGGCGGTCGCGATCACGCGCGGGCGGCACGCGAAAATCGCGTCGAGCTGCTCGGCCGAGACAAGGAAGAGCAGCGCGTTCAATCCGAACGGGGCGCTCGTCAACGAGCGGATGCGCTCGCAGCTCGCGCGGATGTCGTCCGGCGTCATCGCGGAGATGCCGAGGGTCCCGAGACCGCCGGCGGCGCTCACCGCGCCGACCACCTCCGCGGCGGTGGCGCGCGACATCCCGCCGAGCACGATCGGATGACGAATGGCGAGCAGTTCAGTTAGTCGTGTCTTGATCACGGGCGGCCCCCACGAGCGGAACGGTAGTCGCGATTCACGCTATGCGCGGGCAGCATCGTAGCCAGTCGGCGCACGCATACGGCGGGTGCGGGCCACTAGATGGCGAAGTACGATTCCAGCGTCGTAGTCGCCAAGGGGAGGGCGTTTCACTGACCCACAAGATCACGCTGATCCCGGGTGACGGTACGGGCCCGGAGATCGTCGAGGCGACCCGCCGTGCCATCGAAGGCACCGGCGTGAAGATCGAGTGGGACGTGCACGACATCGGCACGCCGGCGATGGCGAAACACGGCACGCCGTTCCCCAAGGAGGCGATCGAGTCCGTCCGCCGCAATCGCGTGGCCCTCAAAGGCCCGCTCACGACCGAATTAGGCACCGGCTTTCGCTCGGTGAACGTCGCGCTCCGCAAGGAATTCGACCTCTACGCGAACCTGCGGCCCGCGAAGACATACCCGGGAGTGCCGGCGCCGCGCGGCGACGTCGACCTCGTCGTGGTGCGCGAGAACATAGAGGACCTGTACGCGGGCATCGAGTTCGACGTCGACTCGCCCGAGGAGCGCGAGGTCCAGGCGGTCATCGAGCGGCTCTCGAAGACCAAGATTCGCGAGCACTCGGCCCTCGCGATCAAGGCGATCAGCGATTTCGGCTCGCGGCGCATCGTGAAGTTCGCGTTCGATTACGCGCGCGACAACGGCCGCAAGAAGGTCACGGCGGTGCACAAGGCGAACATCATGAAGTTCGCCGACGGGCTCTTCCTCCGCGTCGCGCGCGAGGTCGCGAACGACTATCCCGGGATCGAGTTCGAGGACCGCATCGTCGACAACATGTGCATGCAGCTCGTCGTGAAGCCCGATCTGTACGACGTGCTCGTGCTCCCTAACCTGTATGGCGATATCGTGAGCGACCTCGTCGCCGGTCTCGTCGGCGGCCTCGGGGTCGCACCCGGCGCGAACATCGGCGAGGGCGGCATCGCCATGTTCGAGGCCATCCACGGATCCGCACCGAAGTACGCGGGCCTGAACAAAGTGAATCCGATGGCGTTGATGCTGGCGGGGGCGTTGATGCTGCGTCACATCGGCGAACGCGAGGCCGGCGACCGGCTCGAGAAAGCAATCGCGTCGGTAGTGGCCGAAGGCAAGGAAGTGACCTACGACCTCAAGGCGGATCGCGACGATCCGACCGCAGTGGGAACGAAGGAGTTCGCGGACGCGGTGATAAGGAGGATGAGGAACTAATGCCAACCACCGATCCGAGAAACCCCAAGCGCCACTGGTACACGACCGGAAGCCGCGGCGAATTCCAGTTCGGCTTCTCGCGGGCGATACGCCACGGCTCCGTGGTACGCGTTGCCGGGACCGCGGGGGTCGGGCCCGACGGCCACGTGGTATCCGATGACGTCGTCGAGCAGATGCGCGCCGCGATCGAGACCTTGAAGGCATCCTTCGAAGACCTCGGTTGCACCCTTGGCGATGTGATCATGACGCGCGTCTACGTTCGCAACGCGAGTGACATCCAGAGCGTCGCCGTCGTTCACGGCGAGGTCTTCCGCGACATCCGGCCGGCGATGACGATCGTGAGGGTGGACTTCATCGACCCGCACATCCTCGTCGAGATCGAGGCCGAGGCGGTCTTCGGCGGGGCCGACGAGTTGGCGGACGGGAAGTCGAACATCAAGCGATGAGCACCATCAGGGTCGTTGTCACCGGCGCCACCGGACAGGTCGCGTACGCGCTGCTTCCGCGTATCGCGGCCGGCGAGATGTTCGGCTCCGACACCGAAGTCGATCTGCGGCTGTCGGACATCCCGCAGATGATCGACAAGGCGAAGGGGGTCCTGATGGAGCTCGAGGACGGGGCGTATCCGTTGCTCGAGCGAGTGAGCGCGTCGGCGGATCGCGCGGAGTCTCATCACCGTGCGGACTGGGTGCTCCTCGTGGGTTCGGTGCCGCGCGGCCCGGGGATGGAGCGTGGCGACCTCATTCGCAAGAACGGCCCGATCTTCGTCGACGAGGGCAAGGCGATCCAGCGGTACGCGTCGTCGTCGGTCCGCGTCGTCGTCGTCGGGAATCCGTGCAACACCAACTGCCTCATCGCGCGCGCGAACGCGCACACGATCCCCGACGACCGCTGGAGCGCGATGACGCGCCTCGACCAGAACCGTGCGCGCTCGCTGCTCGCCACGAAGGCCGGCGCCCGCGTGCGCGACGTGAAGAATCTCGCGATCTGGGGGAACCACTCGGCGACGCTCTACCCCGACTTCACGAACGCCGAGGTGAGCGGCAAACGCGCCGATCAGGCCGTCGACCGCACATGGCTCGAGACCGAGTTCATCCCGCAGGTGCAGCAGCGTGGTGCGGCCGTCATCGCGGCGCGCGGTGCCTCCAGCGCGTTCTCCGCCGCGCAGGCGCTCGTCGATCACGTGCGCTCGCTCATCACGCCGACGCCCAAGGGCGACTGCTTCTCAGCTGCGGTCGTGAGCGACGGGAGCTACGGTGTGCCGAAGGGCCTCGTCAGCTCGTTTCCGCTGACCTCGAGGGGAAACGGGGCCTTCGAGGTCGTCCCGAACGTGCCGCTCGACGAGTTCGCGAAGGCGAAGATCGCCGCGACGATCGCCGAGCTCGAGAAGGAACGCGATCTCGTGACGGACTTGCTCACGCTACCGACCTAGCGTCGGGAGCACGTCGCGCAAACCGAGTCGTCCGACACGTTCGGCTAGAGCGCTCGGCCGTATTCCATCCCACACGACCAAATCGCGGGAGGGAATTCGGAATGTGGCGGTCTTCGTTCGTATTCATCTTCGTCTTCGCCCTTTTGGCATCGACGCCGGCGGCAGCGCACGCGCCTGGAATCTCGCTTTCGGCGTTCGGAACGGCAACGATCGACGGGGCCCTTGGCCCGGGCGAGTGGGATCACGCCGCGACGCAGGACTTCGTAGTCTCGCTTCCGGACGGGGGAACCACCCCCGGCCGCGTCTATGTCATGAACGACGCAACACAGCTGTATCTTGCGGTCCGGATCACCGGCCGGGTAGGGCGAAGCAGCGCGGTATTCGAGTTCGACAACGACCACGACGGGATCCGCGAGGACGGTGACAACGCCACCGTCGTCAACGTGACCGAGGACGGCCGCCCTGAAGGAGCTTTCGACGACTTCCGACAGACCTGCTTCGGGTTCCCGCAGGCGTGCGGCTTTCTCGACACCGACGCGGGCGGCACCGCCGACGTCGTCGGCGCCGCGACGAGCAACGACACGATGTCGGTGTTTGAAGAGAGCATCCCTCTCGACAGCGCCGACGACGCGCACGACTTCAGCCTTCACGCCGGGGACCACCTCGGGTTCACAGTGTTCATGCAGCTGCTCGGCCCGTACCCGACATTTGCGCAGACGCAATATCCCGCCTGCATCAACTGCGCGAGCGGCTACGGGGACATCGTCATCGCCCACTCCGACATCACGCCTCCTCTCATCTCCGCAACGGTTTCTCCCGCGCCGAACGGGGCCGGCTGGAACAACACGAACGCGAGCCTCATCTGGACAGTGAGCGACGCCGAGTCGGGGATCCCGTCCCCGAGCTGCCCACCCGAGACGCTTGCGGCCGAGACAACTGGAGCCGTTCGCACCTGCACCGCCACGAACGGCGTCGGGCTGACGGCATCGCAAAGCGTCACGGTCCAGATCGACAAGTCGGCGCCAGTCCTTAGCTACACCGGGAACGCTGGAACCTACGGCGTCGACGAGACGATCGAGATCACCTGCCGCGCTAGCGATGCGCTCTCGGGCATCGCTACCAGCACATGCCCGAGCTTCTCTGGTGCGGCGTACGCCTCCGGCCCGGGCGACCACAGCCTCAGCGCGGCGGCGACCGACAACGCGGGCAACACAGCGACGCTATCCACGTCATTCAGGGTCGTCGTTTCGTCCGATGGCCTCTGCAGACTCACTCACTCGCTCGTGAGCAGCGACGGTGTCGCCACTGCGCTCTGCCAGCAGCTTGCGGCAGCCCAGGCTGCGGCAAGCCGTGGAAACACAGCCGAGAAGGAAGGCGCGCTCCGGGGTTTCGGCAATCTCCTCCGCGCGCAGAGCGACAAGACGGTCCAGCCGTCCGATGCGGAACTCCTGCGCAGCCTCACGACCCGTCTCTAAGGAACGGCTCTCCAGCGCGAGAAGGCCCCGCACGCGCGGGGCCTTCTCCTTGTCTGAAGGACCTGCTCGCGGCTTAGGGACGAGCAGCTCGAACATCACGATGCCGAGCCACGTGAAGGCCTCACTGACGGCCAGGTCGTGGGCCCCCTCTTCCTCGCAGGCGACGGCTGCGCGAAGCCGCGAGGCGAGGGCATCAGCGTGATCGCTCCATGTATGTGCCCGTGGCTAGATGCCGTTGTCCTGAAGGGGAAGATCACCGCGACGATCGCCGAGCTCGAGAAGGAACGCGATCTCGTGAAGGACTTGCTCACGCTACCGACCTAGTACGCGATCATCTCCATCTCAGACCCTGCGGAGCCGAACCACGTCACGCCGAGCTCTTGAACGAGCTCCTCAGCGGCAAGCGTCGGGCGCATCCGCGAGGCGAGCGCCATCCGGGTGATCGCTCCGTACGTGCCGGTCGCGTAGATGCCGTTGTCCTGCTGGAAGGTCGTGACCGCGTCCGCCGTGATCTCGCCGTAGTAGCCGGTGACCAGGTCCATGTAGCCCAGCTGCTGGAGCACGGTCTGGAGCAACGAAACGTCGTCGGACTCGGCGCCGATGTCAAGGTCCTTGGCGGGCACGCCGGCGGGGTCCGCGAGGATCGACCGCACCAGCGCTGCGGCTGTGGGCTCGTCGTACGACCCGGTCGCCGGGACGCCGTTCGCTTCCTGGAACGCGGTCACCGCCTCCTGCGTGAGCGGACCGAACCTACCGCCTCCGGCTGCGACCTCGTCGGGATCCATGAAACCGAGGTACACGAGATCCCACTGGAGGAGCGCTACCTCGTCGCGGACGTTTTCGAACTCGAGGCCCGCCACGGGGATGTAGCCGTGGTCGGCGACCGTCCGAAGCGCGGCACGTGAGGCTGCCTGCGCGCGCTGCGAGCAGCCGCGGACGAGCGACATGAGGTAGTTCCAGTTCCACGTCGGGCCCGGGTCGGCGTGATCGGTGCCGCGCAGCTCGTTGTGCCCGACGATGTGGTTGCGGTCGATGGGAATGCCATAGCGGCGGGCGATCGCGCACGTGAGCAGAGCCGTGCTCCGGTACTGCGCGTCGGTGTGCCAGATCCCCTGCCGCGGGGCGTACTCGGTCTCGATGCCGATCGACCATGGGTTCGCATTGCGCGCGTGGTACGCGGTGTCACCCTCGGCGACGAGCTGCGTGATGCCGCCGCCCCAGGCGCGGACGATGTAGTGCGCGCTCACGCGCGAGCGTGGGTTGCGGAACCAGTTGACCGCCGACGCGTACGACCCATCGGTCTCGTGGATGACGATCGCGACGATTCCAGCGGTGCGCCCGGCGTCGTAGTTGCTCCGCGCGGCCGGGATCCAGTCGAGGGCCGGGTAATAAGGCGGAGGCGCGGCAAGCGCATACGCAGGCGCGATTAGCGCGAAGCCGAGAGCCATAGCGATAGCGGCAACCCAACGCATCTGCAGGAGCGTGCAAGCTAATTAGCGGCTGATGGTTGCGGCAAGGTCACAGGTACTGATGACCTAGCCGCGTATCGCGGCGGTCACAAGAAGGAGCACGGTCTGGTGAACAGCGTGCTCGCGTGTTATTGGCGCTCGCTTGTAGGCGTCGCACCTACGGTGAGAGCAGCGAGGGGTGGGGATTGGGGAAAGCGATTCACCGCGTCTATCTGTGTCGTTCTATTCGCGCTCGCGGCGTGCGGCACCGCGGCCCCTCGCGACGCGGGAATTGTGCCGGGTGCACAAGCTCCGGAAGTAGCACCGGCGTCCGCACTGCTCGCATCCGCATCCGTTACGGCCGCGCCCGCGGCGCCGACCGCATCAGCTGCAACTGCGGCGACACAGCCGCCGGCCACCGTGGCAGCGGTCACCCAGGCGCCACCGACTGTGGCGGCAGTCACACAGGCGCCCGCAGCACGCGCCCCGGCGACAATGGCTCCGACCGCGAAACCGCTGAGTGTTGTTTTCACGTCAGTCCGATCTCCTGTGTCTCGCAACGGCACCGGGTTGGTCACTGTCTCCACCGCGCCAAACATCTCGTGCGCGATCACCGTCACATACAAGAGCGGCCCGAGCGAAGCGCAAGGCCTCGTTCCAAAGATCTCGAGCCCGGCTGGAGCTGTGACCTGGACCTGGAACATCGGCCCGAGCACGACGCTCGGAACATGGCCGATTGACGTGACCTGCGGCGGCGCGAGCGGACGCGCGACCTTCGTCGTGCAGTAGCGACCAAAGCGGCCAGACTCCCGCCGCCGTGCTGCCCGATCGACGCTGGGTGCTGGCCCTCGGTTCCGCGGGTGCGATTCTCGCCGCGGCGCACGCGTATACGTTCCGCGTGATCATCGAGGCGATCGGCGATCCGGAGGACATGCGGGCGCGCCTGACGTTCTTCGCAGCGAACTCCTTCTCTTTGCGGGGGCCGTCATAAACCTCGCGGGCGACGGCGCGCAGTTTAGTAACTGTCGAGCCAGCCGCGACCTTGCCCGCCGGGTTAGTCATCACCCGCACAGTGGGCGCAGGCTCATTCACGGTCACGCTTACCGCGACCAAGAACGTCCCCTCCGGCGACTACACGGGCGACGTCGTCGTGACTAACGGCTCGCAAATGCACCGTCTCCCGTACTGGATCCGGATCGACCGCAAGGGAGCGTAGACGGGCAGACAGAGAAGGACGGCCCGGCTTTTCCGCCGGGCCGTCCTCTAGCTTCGCTCCTCCGCGCAGGTTGCCACCTTTTCCCGCGCGATCTCGTGAGGGATTCGCTTGCGTAGGGCTGGACCGACGGATCTGACTAGAATGGTCATGATCATTTGACTACTGAGGGCAGGAAATGACCGTGACCACAGTCTCGAAGCTGAAAGCGTCCCTCAGCGAGTTCCTCCGCCGTGTCAAGGCGGGCGAGGAGGTCCTCGTCACAGAGCGGGGTCGAGTGATCGCGAGACTCGCGCCACCGGCGTCGTCCGCGCCGCTTCCCGACCATCTCCGTCAGATGGAGCGCCAGGGCCTCGTGAAGATCGGCGCTCGGAAGCTTCCTAAGGACTTCTGGCGCATGCCGAGACCGAAAGATCCGAAGGGCCTGGTGATGAAGGCGCTCCTCGAGGAGCGTGTCGAGGGAGGGTGAAGTTTTGGGACAGCTCCGCCCTCACCTCGTTGTGCGTTGACGAGCCGAAGAGCGGGCCGATGCGCACCGTTCTCAGGGCCGACCCCGAGATCGCGGCGTGGTGGTCGACGAGGACCGAGTGCCTCTCGGGTCTGATGCGACGCTCGCGTGAGGGGTTCATACGCGGGGAGGGTCTTTCCGAGGCGCGAGCAGTGCTCGTGACCCTCGCAGATTCGTGGGTCGAAGTGGTGCCGTCGGAGGTGGTGCGGAGCAACGCCCAGCGTCTGCTCGCGGCGCACCCGCTTCGCGCCGCCGACGCGCTCCAGCTCGCCGCAGCTCTCGTCTGGTGCGGCGGGCAGCCAGAGGGCGCCGAGGTGGTGTCGTTCGACGTTCGTCTGCGCGAGGCCGCTCTCCGCGAAGGGTTCGCCGTGCTACCGCCGCGGGCCTAGCCCGAGGTCATCTCTCTACATGTGTAGGATATGTGTATGTTGACCGAGCGCCTCCAGGTGTTGATGAGCAAGGAACAGCGACGACGTCTCGAGACCGAGGCAAAGCGCCGCCGCTCATCGGTCGGCGCGCTCATTCGCGAGGCGATCGACGCCCGCGTCGCGAGTGCGACTCCAGAGGAACGCGCGCGCGCGATCGCTGAGATCAAGACGATGCGAGGGGGTCGATTCCTC
>JBOGTG010000116.1:0-4654 GCA_050692175.1 Candidatus Limnocylindria bacterium
ATCACTTCGGAGCGGAAGACGGGACTCTACGCCCTCAATGTTGAAACAACCCGGCTGGTTCGCGACGAGCGCGGGTGGGCTCCGGCTGGCTGGTTAGGAGGAGCAAGAACCTGCGGACCATGTGCGCTACGGGCGGCGCACTATCGCGTCGAGCGCCTCCTGCCCGTCGCGCTGCACCTTGATATGAATCTCCTCGCCAGAGGAATGCGCTCGGATCGCTCCTTGGATAGCCGCCAGGTCGAGGTCCGTGGCGATCTCCTTGTCATCGATCGCGACGACGTGATCGCCGTGGCGTAGGCCGACCCGCTGGGCTTCACTTCCCGACCGCGGCTCGCGGACGCGCAGGCCCCCTTCGCGAGGCGGTTGAAGAGTCTCACGCCAGGCCTGCCGCACCGTATCGGTCCCGTGTGGCGCGCAGAGACAAAGACCGAGGCCGCACGCGGGGCACTGGCAACGACACTCCGCGCCAGCGCGCGACGTCTCCAACACGACGACGTCAGAGATGAGTGCATCGAGTTCCTGAATGGCTGCGGCGTACGCCCTGAGGTGCTTTTCTGCGAGAGTCGCCGTGTTGCCCTCAGTTTGACTGTCGAAAGCTCGGTGCGCTGCGGCGTGCAGCACGGCGTAGCCAAGTGCTGCCTCGTTGAGCATCGAGTAGAGCGGTCGAAGCGTCCGGGCAAGCTCGAGCCGACCCCCATCCCCGCCGGACTTCGCCAATCGATCGCGCTGCCGCTGGAGCGCTTCGCGCTGCTCGTGTGCAGTCGTGCGTAGACGTTGGACCACGGCATCAACCTCGGGGTTCGCGGCGGAGGGCTTCGAAGCCGCGTCTGCGCGTTCTTCCAGCCCTTCTTCCAATGCGATGAGTTCTTCGATGGCGAGCTGAACGTTCGCTTCCGGATGCATGCTTCCCTCCACCGTCGATGTCTTCCCGATACGCGTGGGTCAGACTACGTCGAGCGTTGTGGCGGATCGGACAATTTCTCTCCACGTTCGGGGTTATGGCACTGACCCATCAGAGAACTCTACGGACAGCCACACCTCTACCGCGCATCCACGCTGACCACTCATAACAGGAGCCGATTGTTACCGCGGGTTTGGTCGCGGGGCTGATCGCGGAAACGCCGGACTCTATGTCCCCAATGTTGAAACAGCCCGGCTGGTCCGCGACGAGCGCGGGGTTGCGGCTGGCGATTTAGAGGCTCGGCACCGCGTTTCCGCGGGCTCGTGTGATCGAGATGCCGGCCGGCCATGCGCCGCACCTCGTCTCTCCGGACCGCTTTTTTCGGCGAGCTAGAGGCCTTCCTCGAGGACGCTTAGTGCTCGAACGATCATCGACGACGTGATGTCTGATTGATCGAGCTCGACGGTCCCGTACTCGACTCGACGGCACACCGATGCAAACTCGTGGGGGTAAACCGACAGCGGCGACTGAGCCGGGACGGACGGATGGGATCGTCATGCGAACCTGAGCGGAAAACGGGGGTCAAGCACGCGGAAGTGATAACAAGTCGGCTCGTTTCAGGACCGCTGTAGGAAGGCCGCCACGAGGTCCGCCAGCAGGGGCTTCGCTTCGGGTTGCTGTTCCGCCACCATTGCCGACCCTCTCCTCTTTCGTAGCAGATGCTAGGCGGCTCATCTACGGCGAGAGACGCCGAAGGGCGCCTCTGCCGGTTACGGGCGGGCCGGGAGTGCTAGCGGGTGAGGTCAGCCACGCGGGCGATGATCGCGGCGGCCTGCTCCTTGGTCAGCCCGTGGGGCGTGCCCTGCGACTTGCGGATGCCGTTGGCGTGCTTCCACGCCTTGACGGCGAAGCGCCGCTCCGGTTCAGTGGTCCAGAGTCGATTGACCTGCTCCTGCACCTGCAGCGGAACGGCGCTGTGCTTCGGGGAGGTCTGCCCGATCTTCGCGGGCGTCGCGTTCGTCATGGCGGCGGGCTTCGGCGCGGTCGGGGTCTTGGCTTTCGCGGCGGTCTCCATCTTGGGCTTCGTGACCTTCGGCGCGGCGGGCTTGGTAGCGGTGGCGGGCTGTCACTGTCTGGCCTCCTGGCCTGATGTCACCCGGCACACCGGGCGCGCTTGAACATTGCCGTCGCAGCGACGGTTGCCGAAAGGAGCGCAAGCGTCCATTTCCTGCGTCGCCACTACCCCGCGATGGACGGTGCTCTCCGTGATTGACGCGCCCGATGGACGCAGTGCGCTCACATCACGACGTTGCTCGTCCATCCTGTGCAGCCGCGCACACTGGGCGCCGTGCCCGCTCGTGGCCAACGCATCTCGCCGGAGCAGTGCGAACGAATGAGTGAGCGCAGCGCGGCACTCTGGCAAGACGAGAACTTCAGGAAGAGCGCCATCGAGAAGTTGCGCGCCGCGTGGAGAGAGCGCGGTGGCCGAACGGCAGAAGACCGTGCGCGAATCGGTGCCCGGTCGCGGCGCATGTGGAGCGACCCCGCATTCAGGGCGAAGATGAGGCGGGCGTTCTCGTTGGGCGAAGAGGGGGGTGGGCCGGCTGGAACCCTGCGAGGACTGGCGCCCCTACATCGTGGCTGCTGTACCCAGCCCTGTCAGGCTGGCAACGGAGCGGAAGACGGGACTCGAACCCGCGACCCCAACCTTGGCAAGGTTGTGCTCTACCAACTGAGCCACTTCCGCGTGCCTAGACCCATAGGTTAGCGGACCCCAGCGGAAGGGGACAAGCCGGCAGAGTGCAAGGTCCTGCCGATATTTTCTTTGGTGGGAGGGACCAGCGCGCGCGGCGACCTGAGCGAGATGGAGATAGCGACTGCCCTGATGCGCGCCGGGAAGACGGTCTTGCGCCCGCTCTCCGCCGCCATTCGATACGACCTGCTGATCGATGATGGCAACGGGCGATTCACCCGGGTGCAATGCAAGACCGGGACACTTCGCGGTGGCCGGATTTTGTTCCGCGTGTGCAGCGCCGACTCACGACGACCGCTCGGGGTTCCCTACCACGGTGAGGCGGACGCTTTTGGCGTTTTCTGCCCTCAAACGGCCATCTCTTACCTCGTGCCGATGGCCGACGTCAGAGACCTCGGCATCGTTGCGTCTCTTCGAGTCGATGCATCACGGAACGCTCAAACGAAGCGGGTGCGCTATGCACGCGACTACGAGATCGTCGGAATCCGAGCCGCTAGCTGAGGTCTCCATCCCGGAACAGAAGGATCGAAGCCGTGAACCCGTGGACGAAGTTGCGGCCCGCGACGGGACCGAGCTCGCCCGCCGCGAAGAATCCTGCGACCGGAATGTCGCCGAACGCTCGGCGTACCGCGCCGACGTCGTGGTCCGGCTGACCGAACATTCCCTGACCGCGCCCGTTGCAGGAGAAGAGCAGAGCGCCGGCGACCGGTGTGGCTCGTTCCGGTTCCAACATGGCGCGGAGATCTTCGCGGGCTGACTCGGCATCCCGCACCTGGAACTGAACGGTCTGCCCCACCTCGGCCATGTCGCTGATCGCGATGGCGCCGGTGTCGCGGTCGACGCCGACGAGGTTCCGGATCACGAAGTCACCGCGGCCGAGCTCGGGCTTGAGCTCGGTCGTTGCCTGACCGACGTGGAGGCCACGCCGCATGAGCAGCTGATCGCGTTCGGTCGCGGTCGTGTACAGGTCCTCCACACGCTTGAGCGCCGGCTGGCCCCCGAGCTCGAAGACCACGTTGCGCTCGGCCCTTGTGATCGCGAACGTCTCGCCCACGGGCCGGCAGCCCTGCGACACCACTGCGGTGGCGCCCCGCGCGCCCTCGAGGATCGCGCCAATCGCGCCTTCGGTGAGGATCTCGTCGTCGACGATGAGGCGCGTGCGCCCGGCGACGATCCCGCCGGAGGCCATACCGCCGACGACGGGCAGCCCCGGCGCGTGCTCGTTCAGATGGGCGAGAAGAAGGTGTGCCGGGAACGTGTACGGGTCGGCGAGCATGAGGAGAACGCTGTCGGGCGCTCGGGTCGGGACCTCTTCGAGGCCGTCGAAGACGCCGTGCTCCTCTTCCTCCGCATACGTGAGCATGAAGGGGCGCACGGTCACGCCGGGAAGGGCCGCGGCCCATGCCGATACCGCGGGCGCATCCTCGACCTCGCGTTCGCCGCCAATGACGCCGCCCGCGACGCAGCCGAGGAGCGTTCCGCCGCCAAGGCTCGCGTTCGCGCTCTCGACGATGGACTCGAGCTCGTCCTCGAACTGTGGGGCGACGAACAGGAACGCGAGATCAGGAATCGCCCCTTTGAGCGGTGCCAGCGCGGCGCCGAGCGCATCCTCCGTGGCCGCGAGGCCGGAGCGTCGAGTCGAGATCCCCGCGCCGACGCGCAACGCGGCGAGCCGAGTGGCCACGCTCTGAGCCTACCGCGAGTTTTGGCTCTGCCGAACGGCCATCTGCCGGCTCTGGCAGGTTTTTCTGTGCCGAGGGCCAGAATCGAACTGGCGACACATGGTTCTTCAGACGTATGCGCGACGCGCCGCGCGATTTGCTCCACAACTGCGCTGCGAAGCACATAGGTTCGCGGCTAGGGCACTTGGTTCAGGTCGTCAGGCCGGACCGCTTTCGCGCTTCGTATGTCACAAAGCTGTAGCCAGGGCTGACCCTGAGGTTTCGGGGCAGCTCCCGCAGCGGAGCCGGATCCATCTTCAGGTTGAGACGGGTAAAGCG
>JBOGTG010000117.1:0-14242 GCA_050692175.1 Candidatus Limnocylindria bacterium
TCCGGCTCTCGGCGACGGCGCCGATCGACGGCTCGACCTCGGCCACGACCAAGTGGATCTACGGCGACACCGCAAACCCCGGCCTGCCGACGCGCATCGTCGCCCCGCGCGGCAACACCACCGGCACACCCAACAACGCCTACTCCACGGTCCTGGCGTACAGCTCCGGGAATCTCACCAGCTCGACCGACGCCGACGGCAACCAGACCACCTACGCCTACGACACCCTCGGCCGGCGCACCAGCATGGTCGACCCCGACGGCAACGCCCCGGGCGGCGTCCCCAGCGAGCACACCTGGACGACGGCCTACGACGCGCTCGATCGGGTGACGACCGAGACCGATCCGCTCGGCCGCTCGACCGGCTCGACCTACGACGGGGCGGGGAACCGCAGCAGCACGACCGACAAGAACGGCAACCTCACCACCTACACGTACGACGCCGCGGGTCGGCTTGCGACCGTCGTGCAGAAGCCCGATCCAACGGGCCAGCCCAGTCTCGTCTACACCACCACGATCGGCCGCGACGACAACGGCAACGCCACCGCGGTGACCCAGGCCAACGGCGTGGTCACCGACTACGCCTACGACGCGCTCAACCGCCCGACGAGCATGACCAGCCACCCCGCAGGCGGAACGAACCTAGTGACCAGCTACACCCTCGACGGCAACGGCAACACCCTCACCCGGACGACCGCCGACAGCGTGGTCACGACCTACACCTACGACAACCTGAGCCGGCTCACGCAGATCGCGGCGACGGGTCTTTCCACCATCAGCTACGCCTACGACGAGCTGAGTCGCCGCACCTCGATGACCGATGTGACGGGCACCAGCACCTATTCATACGACCGCATGGGCCGGCTCACCCAGGCCGCGCAGCCCAATGGCACCGTCTCCTACGCCTACGACCTCGACTCAAACCGAACCACGCTGACCTACCCCGGGTCGAACGCCGTCACGTATACGTTCTCGAATGCCGGGCGCCTCTCCAGCCTGCAGGACTGGGGCTCGCGCACCACCAGCTACACCTACAGCGCGGCAGGCCTCGCGAAGACGGTCACGCTGCCGAACGGCCTGGTCACCACTTACACCTACGACCGCGCGCAGCGCCTGACGAACCTTACCAACGTCGTCGGGTCGACGACGATCACGAGCCACGCGTACACGCTCGACAACGCCGGCAACCGCACCGCTCAGACGGAATTCGTCTCCGGGATCACCACCGGCGCCAGCGACTCCTTCGGCTACACCTACGACGGCCTGAACCGGCTCACGAGTGTGACCACCACCAACGCCGAGAGCTTCACGCTGGATCAGGCCTCCAACATCACTGGCCGCACCGGGCCCTCGGCCACCTTCAGCTATGACACCTCGAACCGGGTCACCGGCGACGGCAGCCAGACCTTCACCTGGAGCGCCGCCGACCGGCTCACCGCGCGCGGCGCGGACACCTTCGGCTACGACCCGCTCGACCGCCTGACCAGCTCGACGGTGTCGGGTACCTCGCGCACCTACGCCTACAGCGGCGACGGACTCCTGCAGAGCCGCACCCAGGGCGGATCGACGACGAGCCTGCTCTGGGATCCGGCGACCTCGCCGAGCCGGCTCCTGCAGATAGGGACGGACAAGATCGTCTACGGCCTCGGAGCGCTTTACGTCGTCAGCGGCAGCGCCACGACAACGTTCGCGCGCGACGGCGGAAAGAGCGTCCGGGCTGAGCTCGATGGATCAGGCTTGGTCACCGCATCGTTCCGGTTCAAGGCATACGGCGCGATCGCGCAGTCGAGTGGCGCGTCGACGCCGACGCATCTCGGTTATGCAGGGCAGTTGCTCGACCCCTCTGCTCTGTATTACATGCGAGCGCGCTGGTACGAGTCCGCAACCGGCCGGTTCGTTTCCCGCGACTCGTTCGAAGGAGCCTTTGACGTCCCCGCGTCGCTGAATCCGTACTCCTATGGATATGCCAATCCGGTTGGTCTACTTGACCCCGCCGGAACCTGCCCCCAAGCACCTGGAGGTTGGGGACTTGTTGCGAGTATCGCTTGCAAGGTTGTGCAGTTCGTGGGTGGCCTCGCGCAGCGGGCGGCGCCCACGGTGCAGCGTGCCGCGCCCAAACTTCAGCAGGCGGCCGCCGCAGAACAGAGAGTAGAGGCGGCAGTCCGGCAGCTGACAACGAAGGAATTGGGCATCACCGGAACGGTCAATGAGTTCTCCGCCACCCTCTCTATGCAAGGCGACGCCGCGGTAATCCGCTTTCAGATGCTCGAGGGTCGCATCGGCAATTGGTTCGCCGTGATTAACAACGCGAAGGAATTGGCCTCCCAAGCGGGCGCAACGGTCCTGCGGCTCGAGGCGTCGATCGCGAACCCTAGACTCCTTGAGATACTCCGCAAGCGGTACAACGTGGTTACAGAAGGCGGCATCGAGTTCCTAGAGATCGTGCTGAAATAGTGCGATGGATCTTGAAGATACTGCGATGGATGTAGTGCGATCACGGGCGCGCCGGATCCTGCTCCACCTAGAGCGATATGAGGACATGGACGGACCGCCGGACGACGTCAGGCGGGAACCTGATCTTGACCTCCAGCGCGACGAGGCCGTGCTCGGCGCTTACAAGAACCGTCCGGACAGAGTCACGTGGCTCTTCTTCACAACGCAGGGAGTGCGGTACCAGACCGGCGGGAAATGGCCGCTCGTTCCTTATCGAGAAATTGCGGCCGCACCGCTTGTGTCAAAAGATCGCCGTTCAGTGCTGGTGCAGCTACAAGACGGCAGAGCAATTGAACTGCCGGTCGAGGGCGGCGAAGGTAGGTTGCGCGATGCGCTTGAAGTAATGCGGTTCCTCAATCGCGTCGCTGATGACCTTAGACCGAGCTCGGCCGGAGGTCCGCGCCAGGGGCAACTGAAAGGGTAGGCCACCAGAGTCTTGATTCAGATACTCAGCCAGGCGGGCGTTGTCGCCGATGTGGCGGTCGATGATTCGGAACTGTCGCCAGTATTCCGTCAGGAGTTCTCTGGACCTTGCCCTCGCACGCGAACCATCGCTCGTTGCTCCTTCGGTGAAGTCGAGCCCGGTGTCGCGCTGCAGCTGCCGGATCGAGGTGCCCTGCACGAAGTGCCGCCTGCGCAGCTCGGCCCACTGTTCCACGCCCAACACGCCCTTCCTCCTGACGCCGATTGACTTTCCCGTGCGTCAGGCTGCCACCGACCCAGGACGCGAGGACGCGGAGACGGGTGACTATTCGACCGTTGGCAGAGGGTGACTATTCAAGCGTTGCCGGCACCGAGAAGGACAGAACTCTACGGCGTAAGGGTTAGGTCGGCCGGGAGCGGAGTTTGCGATATTGCTAAGGAGCTCGCGAGTCCGATCGATGATTGGCGAGAAGTCTGCAAAACCTTCATCGCGGTTTCAATCCCGCCGTCGCCATCGGCTTCCGAAGAAGTCCAACGTCCATTGCGTGCGAGGGAGGCCGATCGCGACTCCTACGCTTGCGAACGTGCAGGTGGTGGGGTACCGGCTCGGCTAGTGACGCCGCGCGGCGCGGGGTTCTTCAGACGGATCAGCATCGCGGCGAGGCCGATCGCGACGAACGGCTGAGCGGGCAGGGAGTACCGACCCTCCGCCCACAACGGGTATGAGACAGCCCACGTCCCCAGGATGACGAGCAAGGGGAGCCACGTGATTGGGTCGCGGCGACGGACCATGAACATCGTGCCGAGAAAGCCCAGCAAGAACCCGGTGAGGCCGCCGACTCGCCAGAGCGCCGCGATCGTCGGGGTGATGTGCTCGGCGCGGAGCGGCACGTCGCCGGTCCAGAGAATCGCGGACCGAAGAACGCCTCGCGCAGCGAATCCCCACGGATCGTGCGCGATCAGCACGAGCGCCCGTGCGCGGAGCTCGTCGTCGAGGACGATCCATCCGCGCGCCTGCTCTCCACGGTCGGCGATCGAGGTGAAGCGCGCGAGCGCCGCTCGCCCGGCGGCCTCCTGCTCGCGCTCCGTCGCGTCCAGGGATCCCCTGACCTCGAAGTACGCGAGCCAGAGCTGCGTACCGCTGCTCCCGACGAGAGGACGCCCGAACGACGACTCGACGTAGGCGACGTACGGCGCGACGGCAAGGGCAAAGACGACAACGACAAGGGCGAGCGGTGCGGCGGTGCGGCGAAGACCATGCCGCAGCGCAACGACGACCAACGTAACCGGGAGCGCAACGACGAAGAGCGGTTTGGTGAGCACGGAGGCCGCGAAGAGGAGTCCCGGGAATACTCCACGGATCGTCCGGCTCGGGATGAGCATCGCCGTGGCAGCGACAGCCCCGACCATCAGCAACGTACCCGAGAGGTCGGAGAGCGCGTGGGCGCCGAAGAACGCGAACGACGGATTCAGCGCGACGAGACCACCGGCAATCAGCCCGCCGCGCCGTCCGATCAGTGTCGAGGCGAACTTCGACACGACGACCACCAGGACCGCGAGGAGAACCGCCTGCATGAACGTGATCCCCCAGATCGAGCAAACACGGACACACAGTGGCGCGATCAGGAGTGGGTAGGCGGGAAAACGCAGCGGCTCGGGGACGAATGCTTCGGCGCCCTCGGCGCGCGTGTACTCGCCTCTCGCGGCGATCCCACGGGCCAACGCGAAGTACTCCTGCTGGTCGTCGCGTATCGGGTCCCATTCGGGTGCGAGGTACACACCGTAGGCCAGCGTGAGCAGAAAGCCCGCGCCCGCGAACGCGAGGATCACCGCGTCAGCGCGGAGACGGGCGATCCCCATGGCGAGCGCGTGTCTCACGAGGCGAGAGTTGCGAATGTGCGAGGATGGTTGGTCTCAGCCCCGTATCTTCCACGCGAATCCTTGCAGGAAGTGACTCCCACCTCAAGAAGCACGTAGCGAGACCCAGGCTCCGCTCCTGCTGCAGCCACAAGACTTCTTAGCTCGCGAGAAAAAATCGCCAACTGCCCGCCGCGACGCTCGTCGCCGTGGCGACTGCTGCGACGGCGAAGGATGCCGCGATGAGCGCCCAGTCCCGCTTCACGATCGGGCGCGGACGCGCAAGCGTCCGGCATGGAGAGCCGGGATCCGCGAACCCGCGTCCGTCCATCGCGACCGCGAGACGCGTCGCGCGGCGAATCCCGGCGACCAGTAGCGAGCGGGTCATAGAAAAAAATCCGGTCACTCGCCCGTTGTCGAGTCCGCGCGCGCGGCGCGCGAGTGCGATCGTCTGCCACTCGTCGGCGAAGAGCGGCATCAGCCGAAATGCTGCGAGCGCGCCGACCGTAAAGCGGCGCGGCGCGTGAAGGTGCTCGACCAGCGCATCGGCGAGATCGGTCGGGTCGATGCTGGCGACGGCGACGATGCCGGCGAGCGCGATCCCTACAAGACGAAGTCCGATCGCGACGCCGGCAGCCAAATCGCCGCTCAACAGTGCGTTGAAGAGACCGATCCCGATCGCGGCGATGAAGACCGGGAGAGCACGACGGAGCAACCCCCGGAGAGGTATGCCGATGAACGGTATCGCCGCGATCTCTGCAACGAGCACAAGAGTTGGCGTCAGCGGATCGACCGTGAGGAATAGCGCGAGCATGAGCACGAACGCCGCGGCGATCTTCGCAACTGGATGCGCATTAGCGAGGGGTGCGCGCGGGTCAGGTGTGAGCGGCTCGAGCAGTCTCACGCGGCGCGTCCTCTTTGAAGCCGCAGGCGTTCGTCGGCGAATGCGTCGACGAAAAGCTCGTCGTGACTTGCGAAAGCGATCGCTCCGCCGCCGTCCCGGTACTCGGCGAGCAGCGTGAGAAGCTCGGCGAAGGTGCGGCGGTCCTGACCAAACGTCGGCTCGTCGAGCACGAGCGCGTCCGGCGACGTCGCAAGCGCCGTGCCGACGGAAAGGCGTCGTTTCTCGCCGCCCGACAGGGTGAACGGGTTCGCCCTTGCGAGCTTTTCGAGATCGAGGCGCTCCAGCAGCTCGCCCACGCGCCGCTCGATCTCGGGATTTGGAAGACCGATCGCGCGGGGTCCGACCCGCAGCTCATCGTCGACGCGCGCCGCGACCAGCTGGTGCTCGGGGTCCTGGAACACGGTGCCGATCCGTTGCACGAGTGCGGGTGGCGCCCAACGCCAAGGCTCTTCGCCGAACGCGCGGACCTCGCCGCGCTGCGGACGGAGCAACCCGGCGAGGAGCATCGCGAGCGTCGACTTGCCGCTGCCGTTCGGCCCCGTGATCGCGAGCGCGCTGCCGTGTCGAACGGTGGCCGCGACGTGGTCCAGGGCGGCCTCGCGGCTGCGTGGATATAGATAGGAGAGATCGCGCGCGACGATGGCCTCGCCGCCGGCCGCCATTCGCCGTGGCGGTGCGGCCGGGGCAGGGCCGGGCACCCAGACGCCGAGGTGCCGGAGGCGCTCGCCCTCGGTCGCGAAGATGGCATCGGGAGGGCCGTCGGCCACGACGCCGCCGCCGGCCTCGATCACGATCACGCGGTCGATTAGGGGCAGCACGTCGGCGACGCGGTGTTCGACCACGACCATCGTTACATCGCGACGCTCCGCGACCCGAGCGAGCACCTCACGGATCGCACGTGCGCCGTCGGGATCGAGGTACGCGGTCGGCTCGTCAAGCAGCAGTACCCGTGGCCGGAGGGCGAGGATCCCGGCGATGGCCAGGCGCTGCTTCTCGCCGCCGGAGAGCGCGGCGGTCGCGCGATCCTCGCTGTAGGGAAAGCCGACGTCAGCGAGCGCGTGGTGGACTCGCGGCCAGATCTCCGCGGTCGGGACGCAGTGGTTCTCGAGGCCGAACGCGACGTCGTCCCCGGCGCGTGCCATAACGAGCTGCGTCTCCGGGTCCTGCAGCACGAGGCCGGCCTGGCCGCGGACGCGAAGCTCGCCTTCCTCCTCGCCGCCTCCGCTGCGGTCGAGCAGTCCGGCAAGCGCCTGAAGCACCGTGCTCTTCCCCGCACCCGACGCTCCTAATAAGAGGACGCGCTCGCCAGTTTCGATCCGCAGGTCAACCCTGCGAAGTGCCCAAGCCTTGCGGCCGGGGTGCCGCCATCCCCAGCCGCGCGCCAGGATGGCCGGTTCGCTCAGACGCGTTGCTGGGCGCGCCCGGCGGAGAACTGCGCGAGCACCCCGGTCTGCACGAGCGACCGCATGAGGAGCCACGAGCCGATCCCCGCGATGAGCACGGCGCTCAGCACCATGAAGGCGCCGATGACCAGCTGCTGTCCCAGATCGAGAGCGGCGTAGTACACGGGCATGTCGTGGAGCCACTCACCGACCGCAGCGGCGGCCGCCGCGGCGACCGCGACGGCGATCGACCATCTGCTGTAGAGCGTCGCCCCGAACACGAGCTCGGCCGCGGCGCCCTGTATCGCGCCCGAGAGCAGGGTGTCGAGTCCCCAGAGCGAACCGAGGATCGCCGAGACGCTGGCGGCGACGAGCTCGGTGAAGAGGGATGCGCCCGGCTTGCGAATGATCAGACCGCCGAGGACCGCCGGGATAAGCCAGACGCCGGAGATGAGGTACTGCGCCGGTGGGGCGGCGATGAAGATGGGCCTCGTCGCTTCCCAGACCGCGTTCCACGCCCAGAACACGACGCCGAACGCGACGGCGAGTGCCGCCGCCACGACGATGTCAACCGTTCGCCAACGCATGTCGCGAGTCATTTCACGAACCTCCCTGTGGTGTCTCGAATACGAGCAGCGATCCTTTGCGAACCGTGACGCGTGCGGGCAGCGATGCAACCTCGTTGCTGAGACCCCGTGCACGGCCGAAGCGCAGCGTCTCGTCACGCAGCGGGTAACGGAGTCCCTCTGTGGTGATCCCTTCGGCGTCGCCGTTCACGGGCAGGAGCGTGACGAGGGCGCCGACCGGCCCCGTGAGCGAAAGCGACCCGTCCCCGCGAACAGCACGGATCCGCAGCGCACCGCGGCGCGCCTCGAGCCGGACGCCGTCGTAGCCGGGATCCGCGAGGAGCAGGAGGTTCGCCGCCTCGTGGTCGAGCCGCGCGCCGCCGAGGGCCCCGAGCAGCACGACCTCGGTCGCGCCGGCTGCGATCGCCTGCGCGAGGGCAAGCTCGAGGTCGGACTCGTCTTTCGCGGCCGAGAACTTCGTCACGGGGATGCCCTGCCGGGCGAAGCGCTCGACGCCGGCGTCGCCGAGCGAGTCCATGTCGCCGACGATGAGGTGGGGCAGGAGCTTCCAGCGCTCGAGCGCGAACGCGCCGCCGTCGGCCGCGACCACGTAGTCGTTCGCGCCGATGACCGCGCGGTCCGACGGCAGCACGTCACCGTGCGCGACGACGACTGCCCTCATGCCATTGGGGGGCTCTGCCCCCCAGCCCCCGGGCTCATGCCATTGGGGGGCTCTGCCCCCCAGCCCCCGGGCTCGGTCCTCCATAAAAGAAGAGCGGCGCCTGAGCGCCGCTCGTAAGGGGTGTCACGCGTCTCGACTCCCTACGCTGACATTACTCAGATCAGGTTCTGGGGTCTGCGGCGGTCCGCACTCTCAGCGCCCCTTTCGTCGGGGCGCTCCCCCGTCGTATTCAGTTGTGCGTGTTGAGTGTATGCCGAAGCCGAGCTACGCGGCCTTGCGGTCCTCCGACTTGCGGCTCACCGCGATCACGTTGCCGCGCGAGGGAGCGACGAGCCACGCCACCACCAGGACCGCGAAGGATACGAATGCAAGGATCTCCATGTCCGCCTCCTTAGATCTGGTACGCGGCTTCGCGGTGCTGCGTCGCGTCGAGGCCGAGGACCTCCTCGCTCTCGGGCACGCGCAGACCGACGAAGACGTCGATGACTTTCAAAATTACGAACGTCATGACCGCTGCATAGAGGATCGTGGCGCCGACGGCGATCAGCTGGATGCCGAGCTGTCCGGGGTTGCCGGCGAGCAGGCCGTCCTTCGCCGCGCCGTTTACGGCGACCGTCGCGAAGATGCCTGTCGCGATGGCGCCCCACGCGCCGCCGACCCCGTGCACACCGAAGACGTCGAGCGCGTCGTCGACGCGGAGGCGCTTCGTGAGCTGGATCGCGGTGTAGCAGAAGACTCCCGCACCAAGACCGATGAGGATCGAGGCCGAGACGTCGACGTAGCCAGACGCGGGCGTGATCGCGACGAGACCGGCGACGGCGCCGGCGGCGGCACCGAGCACGCTCGGCGCGCCCTTGTGCAGCCACGACACCGTCATCCAGGTGAGGGCGGCCATCGCGGCGGCCGTGTTCGTCACGACGAATGCGTTCGCGGCGAGGCCGCCGGCGTTGATCGCGCTACCCGCGTTGAAGCCGAACCAGCCGAACCAGAGAAGCGACGCGCCGAGGACGGTCATGGTCATGTCGTGCGGCTCGAGTGCGTCGCGCCCGTAGCCGACGCGCCGGCCGAGCACGAGCGCGGCGACGAGCGCGGACACGCCGCTCGTGATGTGAACGACCGTGCCGCCCGCGAAGTCGAGCGCGCCGAGCTTCGAGAGCCACCCGCCACCCCACACCCAGTGCGCGACCGGGTCGTACACGAAGGTGGCCCAGAGGAGCGTGAAGACTACGAAGGCCTTGAAGCGCTTGCGCTCGGCGAAGGCGCCGGTGATGAGCGCAGGCGTGATCACCGCGAACATCATCTGGAAGACCATGAAGGCCAGGTGCGGAACGGTCGCCGCGTATGGTCCGGGTTCCTGGCCGACGCCTCTCAGCGTGAGCCAGTCGAGGCCGCCGATGATCCCGCCGATGTCAGGTCCGAACGCGAGCGTGTAACCCCAGAGGACCCACTGCACGCTGATGAGGCAGAGGATGAAGAAGCTATGCATGATCGTCGCGAGGACGTTCTTCCTCCGGACGAGGCCGCCGTAGAAGAACCCGAGCGCCGGAGTCATGAGCATCACGAGCGCCGCTGAGAGCAGAAGCCATGCGGTGTCGCCGGAAGAAATTGTTGTAGTCATGCCGGAAGCCTGAGCGACCGGCATGCCTACATCAGCGGCGAGAGGGCTCTACGAGGGTTGCGGTTCGGTCGTGGCGTCGGTGTGTTGCGGTGCTTCGCGCGCTGGCCGGCCCTCGGCCACATCCTCGAGGCGGGGAAGGAAGTAGTCCCAGCCCTCGGTGTGGCTCGCGATCGACTCCTGCGGCAGTCCGCGGTGGACGAGGCGGAGGCGAGTCCCCGATCCCATCGGCTGAAGGTCGATCTCGACGGTGCTTGATCCGGGCGGGACAATCTCGTTACCTTCCCAGCCCCAGGTGAACACGACGCGGCGACCGGGCACGACCTCGACGTACTTGCCCGCGGCGATGTCCTTGGTGCTCGCGAACTCCACCCGGAACTTGCCGCCGCGCCGAGGCTCGAGCTCGGCGAGCTTGCCCTTCCAGCGAACGTACTGCACCGGATCCGTCAAGAGGCGATAGACGGTCTCCGGCGGCGCGTCGATGGTGATCACCCGCTCAATGACTTTCGTGTCGACGGCCATGCCTGCCCCTCCTCTGCTGTTCTTCGTGCTCGGCGGCGGCCTTCAACGTACGCAGGCTCTCGGACCAGAAGACTTCGAGCGACGCCCACAGCTGAGCTATGGTCTCGGGTCGCGCGCGGTAGAGGCGCTTCGTGCCGTCCCGCCGCTCCGTGACGAGGCCGGCTTCCTTCAACACGCGGAGGTGCTGGGAGATCGCCGGCCGCGTGACGTCGAAGCGGCGAGCGATGTCACCGACCGAGAGCTCCTTGCTCGAGACGAGACGAAGGATCTCTCGCCGACGAGGCTCGCCGAGCGCGGCAAATGCGTCCATATTTTGAGAGTAAGTCCCCGCTTACGTACCGTCAATCCGACTCGCGGCCCTTCGTCACCGATTCACGACGCAATCACGACCGTACCGGCCGTTCACCTCGCATGCCGCTCGCGGGAGGCTTGTCGGACGTCTAACTGGAGGTAACGGAGATGGCCGCGATCGCCCAAGATCTCGTGCGAGTCCAGGCGAGGCACTGGGCGGCGCGGCCGCTGCCCGAACCACCCCGCTCCCATCGCCTCTCCAAGAGCGCTCCGCCTCAGCACGACCGGATCGGGATTCTCCTCGAGGACTGGATGCGCGAGCTGACGGTGGGGAACACGCTCGACGGCGAGTAGCGACCTCGACGCTCTCGCGAGCCGGCTGGCCGGCGACGCGGAAACGGTCAACGCCGCCCTACGGAAGCTCCTCGCGGCCAACGAAGTCAGGGTCGTTGCATCGAGCCACGGTCCTCTGACCTGGATCGGGATGAGCCCGAGCGCGCGTGCGTTGTACCGGTGGAGCGGCCGCGCCGTGATCGAAGGAGTCGAACGAGACTGGTCGTTGATCGTGAAGGCGTGGCTGCGCGATCCAAAGGCCGACGTCGCGCCGCAGTGGAACTACTGGAAGCGTGAGTTCCTTGCGTACAGCTCGGGCATCCTCGAGAAGCTGCCCGGCGTTTCCGCCCCGAAGCTTTGCGGCGTCGCTGACGAACAAGACGTCGCCTACGTCTGGCTCGAGGACGTCGCCCCGGACGGCGAGAGCCGTTGGCCGACGGACCGGTACGTGCTCGCCGCCCTGCATCTCGGGAGATTCAACGGCGCCTACCTCGCCGATCGACCGTTACCCGACGCGCCTTTCCTGACGCGGACGTACCTTCGGTCGTGGACGAACTGGATTCCGTGGTTGGATTCGGTTCGCTCAGGCGGCTCGTGGTCGGACCCACTCGTCGCAGCGGCCATCCCGGCGCCGCCGATCGCGCGGCTGGAGCGCCTTCACTCGATGGTCGCGCCTCTCTTTGATCGGCTTGAAGGGCTGCCGCAGACGTTCTCGCACCTCGACGCCTGGCGCGCGAACCTCATCGGCGCACGGTCTCCGGCCGGGGAAGACCGCACCGTCGCCGTCGACTGGTCTTTCGTGGGCTTGGCGCCCGCCGGACAGGAGGTCGCGATCCTCGTCGGCGGGAGCCACATCTGGCTCGATGCTGAACCCGACGAGCTCGTGGCCATGAGCAAGCGGGCGTTTGCGGCATACGTCGAAGGATTGCGCGAGGCGGGCTGGCGCGGTGACGAGCGAGTTGTGCGTTTCGCGTACGCCGCATCGGCTGCGCTCTACCTCGCTCCGCTGCTTCCGTTCTGGCTGGCACGCATCGCTGACCCGGCGCGCCGTGAATGGATCGAGCGCAAATGTCGCCGCGATGCCCGTGAGGTCGTCCGCGCGTGGGCGCTGCTTCTCGATCACACGCTCGGACTCGCCGACGAGGCGTACGCGCTCGCGGAACGACTCGCCGTGCGACATTAACAAGGAGCGCGACGCCGATCGAACGCCATTGCTCTCGCTGATCGGTCGGTGAGATCGTCTCAAGGCGGTCAGGTTTTTTTCGACGATCCGGCTGGCCAAGCTCGTCCGGGACATCGCGCTAGCGGAGCGGTCGATCGTCGTGTCGCTCTGGGCCGAATCTCCGCGCATCCGGACTCGATTCAGGCCAACGATCGTCTAGTCGGGGCGGCCTAAGCCCGGACCGGCACCTTTCCGATCGCGTTCACCAGAAGCTCCGCGAGCGGCGCTGCGAGCGCGTGCCCGTGATCGGCGCGCGCGTCGTATCCGCAGATCGAGACCCCGCGCACGTCCGCGACCGCGAACACCTGACGCAGGACATCCGCGAAGGCCTTCATCGACGGGCCGCCGACGGCCGCGAACGCGACCGCCGGGAACTCGCGGGGGTCGATCACATCGACATCCACGTGGACCCAGACCGAGCGCCGTCGTGACCACGCCACGAGGCCCGGCGCCTCGGGATGCTCCGCATCGAACAGGATCCGCAGCACCCGCGATCGGTCGAGGTTGGCGATCTCGCCGCTATCAAGAGATCGCGCGCCCACGAGCGCGACGCGGTCGTCGGCGATCTTGCGTGCGCCGGGAAAGAGGAGAGGCGCGACCGAGCGACCGCAGAGGTGCGCGAGGACCATGCCGGAGATGTAGTGCGAGGGCGTCGTCGCCATCGTGTTGAAGTCGCCGTGCGCGTCGAAGTACACGAGCGAGAGCTCCGGCTCCGCGGTGAGCGCCCCGGAGAGAGCGCCTGCGAGGATCGTGCATTCGCCGCCAACGACGGCGGCGGTCCCGCCCTCTCGCAGCGAAGCCAGGACGCCGTCGGAAAGCCCGCGACACGCCTCCCGCGCGGCGCTCAGCCAGCGCTCGCGCGGGTTGAACGGTATGCGCACGCGCTTTTCTGCACCGAGCCGATCCGCGAGGAGAGGACCCAGGGCCGCCGGCGCCTCCTGCAGGCCGATGAAACGCTGCTCCGTGACTACGCCGGCCTCGAAGAGATGGAGCGGGCGAGCCGCCATTCTTGGGCGCATGGTAGCCATGCCTCGAGGCAGGCGGCCCGCCCGCGCGCGTCGTCTATTGAGTGATGAGACCGGTCTGATTGAGCGCCAAGCAGATGATCGCGATCGCGGCTAGTGGGAAACGAGACCAACGTCCGGAAACGAGCATAAGGATGCCGCAGATGAGCGCGACGACCGCGAGGATGAATCCGATCGTGAGCGCTGGCATGTGCACCTCCCGCGCAATGGTTCGGCGATCGCTCGTCGCCGCCGGGGGTCAGTCTATGGTCGTGAGCAAACGATCTATCGCGGCGAGTCCTGAATGCAGCACGCGCGAGGGCATTCCGAATCCGATTCGGAGATGGCGCTCCGCGCGGAAGTGGATTCCCGGCACGATCATCGTGCTGAACTCGCGGATGAGACGGTCGACCAAGGGCATCGAGTCGATCGGGTACTGGTAGCTGAAGAAACAGATCGCGCCCGCTGCCGGCGGCGTCCAGTGGAGCACCCGTGAATGGCCCGCCGCCCAGTCTTCGAGCAACGGCCAGCGTTCGTTGATGAGAAAGCGCGCGCGCTCGAGGAGCTGCTTGCGACGTTCGAGGGCGACCTCGGTGAGCCCCTCGGACAGCGTGGCCGGCGCGATGGTCGTGTAGTCCTTTATCTGGAGTGCGGCCTCGATGCGCTCGCGCGGACCGACGACCCATCCGACGCGGAGACCCGGGAGGCCGTAGACCTTCGATAGCCCGCCGGTCACGACGATCCGCTCGCCCTTTCCGCTGAACGACGGGCTCTCCTCCGCCGAGCGCTCCGCCCCGCGATAGACCTCGTCCGCGAGGATCCACGCGCCGTGCTGATCAGCGATGCGCACGACGCTCTGGACCTCGGCCTGAGAGAGGATCTGTCCGGTCGGGTTGTTCGGCTGGCAGACGCAGATGACTCTCGTACGCGCATTGACGACGGTGGCGAG
>JBOGTG010000118.1:0-15083 GCA_050692175.1 Candidatus Limnocylindria bacterium
TGTGCGGGCCCCCGTCAATTCCTTTGAGTTTTAACCTTGCGGTCGTACTCCCCAGGCGGGGCACTTAATGCGTTAGCTTCGGCACTGCCGGGGTCGATACCGACAACACCTAGTGCCCATTGTTTACGGCTAGGACTAACGGGGTATCTACATTCTGTTGCTTCCTCGGGTTAGTCACCGAGTACTGACCAGACCACTTGATCTGGCGAGCCGAGCATCTCTGTCGGCCTCTCGCCATTGCTGACGAGATCGGACTGTGTCTTCGCCCCGATCGTTCGTCGGGGGCCTGCGTACAGTCTCTACGGGGTTCTCGGTTCGAGAACTTCCCTCGGCGTCATCCCACTCACAAAAAGCGGATGGGACTTTCACCGATATAGCAGGGATTGGCACCGGCATTACTGCCGGTGGGGACAAGATTCTTATCCCGGTCGCTCCCCTAGCTTTCGCGCCTGAGCGTCAAGGACGGGCCAGCAAATCGCTTTCGCCACTGGTGTTCCTTCCGGTATCTACGCATTTTACCGCTACACCGGAAATTCCATTTGCCTCTCCCGTCTTCAAGTCCTGAAGTTTCGAACGGCCTCTCCCAGTTGGGCCGGGAGCTTTCACGCTCGACTTTCAGGACCGCCTGCGCGCGCTTTACGCCCAGTAAATCCGGACAACGCTCGCAACCTACGTATTACCGCGGCTGCTGGCACGTAGTTAGCCGTTGCTTATTCCTCAGGTACCGTCGGGTGTCTTCCCTGAGAAAAGAGGTTTACGACCCGAAGGCCTTCATCCCTCACGCGGCGTGGCTGCGTCAGAGTTTCCTCCATTGCGCAAAATTCCTAACTGCTGCCTCCCGTAGGAGTCTGGGCCGTGTCTCAGTCCCAGTCTGGCTGGCCATCCTCTCAGACCAGCTACGGATCGAAGCCTTGGTGTGCCGTTACCACACCAACTAGCTAATCCGCCGCAGGCCCCTCCCAAAGCGTCTTGCGACTTTAAGCACCGAAATGAATCGGTGGTCACATCCGGTATTAGCACCTCTTTCGAGGTGTTATCCCAAACTTCGGGGCAGGTCACCTACGTGTTACTCAGCCGTTCGCCACTCACTTCAGTCCTTGCGGACTGAAGTCCGTTCGACTTGCATGTTTTATGCACGCCGCCAGCGTTTGTCCTGAGCCAGGATCAAACTCTCCGACAAAACAAAGGACCGTCCTTACGGAACGGTCACTTCAAGCTTCGAGTTCGATCCAAAAAATCGACGAGTCCGCGCTGTGCGTTCCTGCCACTCTTCAGCTGTTAAAGATCGTGCCCTTTGCCTCCCACGCGGAACTGGCCACGGGCGTGATGTGAGCGGTAATCGTACCAATTCAGAGGTCCATGCGTCAACGCATCAGCCTCGATTGCCGGCTCGGCGGAGGGGCTCTCGCCGCAGAAGGTCAGCTAGATGCCTCGGCGCCCCTCTAGTGCACGGCTGACCGTCACTTCATCCGCCCACTCCAAATCTCCCCCCATCGGAAGACCGCGGGCGAGCCGAGTCACGCGCACGCCGTTGCTTGCTGTGAGCTGCGCGATGTACATCGCGGTTGCGTCGCCTTCGAGGTTTGGATTCGTGGCGAGGATCAGTTCCTCGATCCCGCCCTGCTTCAACCGCAGCGAAAGCTGCGGGATCTTGAGGTCGTCCGGGCGGACGCCGTTCACCGGTGAGATCGCGCCGTGAAGCACGTGATACACACCGCCGAACTGTCCGGTCCGCTCGATCGCAAGCACGTCGAGCGGCTCCTCGACCACACAGACAATCCGTTTGTCGCGCTCGTCCGATGCGCAGATCCCGCAGGGATCGGTCTCGGCGATGTTGAAGCACGTGGAGCAATAGCGGAGATCGGTCTTCACCGAGCGGACCGCGGCGGCGAGCGCCTCGGCGTCGCTGCCCGATGTGCGGAGGATGTGATAGGCGAGCCGTTGCGCGGTCTTCGGACCGACGCCCGGCAGCTTCGAGAGCTCGTCTATCAGGCGCGCGAGCGGTCGCGCGAGGGCGGTCGGCAAATCACATACCTGGAAGCTTCAGGCCGCCGGTGAGGCCGCCGAGCTTGTCGGCCGCGAGCTGCTTCGACTTCGCGAGCGCGTCGGCGGTCGCGGCGCGCACCAGGTCCTCGAGGGTGTCGACGTCCTCGGGATCGACCGCCTCCTTCTTGATGCGCACCTCCTTGCACTCCTGCGTCCCTGTCATGACCACGACGACGGCCCCGCCGCCGGCCGATCCCTCGACCGTCATGGCGGCAAGGTCATCCTGAGCTTTCGCCATGTCGGCTTGCATCTTCTGCGCGAGCTTTTGAATGTCGCCGAAGTTCTTCATTCGATCTCCATGATGCGGTCCGGTCGACCGAGTGTGTCGATGGCCGCGCGCAGCATCGGATCGTCGGTCGCGACCTCGGGCACTCCCGCCTGGCGTACGCACTTCACGCGGATCGCCGCCTTCAGGATCTCGGACAGGTCCTGCTCGAGCTCAGATCGGCGCTTGTCCTGCCAGAGAACTCGCGCGAACTCTTCACCAAACCCGATGACGATAGTCGCTCCTTCGATCGCGACCGGCTCGGCCTTCGCGAGCTGCGCGGCCTTGCCGATGCTTCGCTCCTTCGTGCGATCGACGAGCTCGCCCCAAGCCTTGCGGACGGTCTCGAGCTTTACAACAGGTGACGCGGCGCCGACCGTGACCGCGGCCTCGGTGGATACGCGGCGCTCGGCGATGGCGACCACGGATCCGCGCGGCGAGTCGCGCCGCGGTTCTGGGCGCGTCTGCGGCGCGCTCTGTCGCGCCGGGGCGGGTCGATCCGCCTCGCGCCGCGCGTCCGGAGGCGGCGCGACTTTCTCGCTCGACGTCACCAGATCCAGGATCGCGAGCTCGAGCGGGAGGGGTGTCCCCTCGCTCGTGCGGAGATGCTGCTCCGTCTCGATGAGACGCTTCGCGATCTTGGCGAGCTGATCGAGCGAGAGTCCCTGCGCCTGCGCTCGCAGCTTCGTCGCCATCTGCTCGCTCGCGAACTCTGGCGGGTTGCCGGTCGCGCGCGTGAAGACAAGCGCGCGGGCATGCTCGATCGCGCGACGTACGAAGAGCCGAAGGTCGCGACCGTCGTCGACAAGGCGGCCGATGAGCTCGACGCCCTTCGCCCCGTCCGCCAACGCGAAGGCATCGAAGAGAGCGGCGGTCTCTTCCCAGTCCGACGCGCCGAGGAGGTCGTCGACCTCCTTGAGCGTGATGGCTCCATCGGCGAAGGCGATGACCATGTCGAGCATGCTTTCGGCATCTCGAAGCGACCCCTGCGCGTGTCGTGCGATCGCGTCGAGCGCGGCCGAATCGGCATCGACCTTCTCCTGCTCGACGATCTTCCCGAGCTGCGCGATGACTCCCTTGTGAGGGATGCGGCGCAGGTCGAAGCGCTGGGTGCGCGACACGATCGTGGCGGGGATCTTCTGGGACTCGGTCGTCGCCAAGATGAAGATCGCGTGCGGCGGGGGCTCTTCGAGGGTCTTCAGAAGCGCGTTGAACGCCTCGGTCGTGAGCTGGTGCGCCTCATCAATCACGTACACCTTGTATTGCCCCATCGACGGAGCAAAACGGACCTTGTCGCGCAGGTCGCGCATCTCGTCGATACCGCGGTTCGAGGCGGCGTCGATCTCGATGAGGTCAAGGAACCGGCCGTCGCGGATCGCGACACACGTCTCGCAGCGGTCGCAGGGCTCGCCGTCCTTGGCGTTCGGGCAGTTCACGGCCTTCGCGATCAGCCGGGCGATTGACGTCTTCCCGGTGCCTCGGACGCCAGCCAGAAGGTAGGCGTGGGCGACCTGACCGCTCGCGATAGCGTTCCGGAGCGTGCGCGTGACGTGATCCTGACCAACGATGGCGGAGAAGGTTTGGGGGCGATAGCGGCGATAGAGAGCAGCGCGCTCCGGCACTGCGTGATGGTACTGGGAGATGGTCGTGCACCCTCCGTCGATCACGACGTCTCGAACACGCGCACGCGCATTGGCTCGGACCAGGCTTGCCTGCGGCACGAAGCGACGACCGCTTACCGCTGCTTCCTTCCGGATCTGACGGGGTTCACGGGCCGTTTCTGCACAGGACCCGATCGTCAACGCCTCCGCGCGCACGCAGGATCCGCGATGCCGGGCCTCGGGAGGGGATTCAGCCCCGCTAGAGCGGATTGCGGGTACAGGGCACCGCTGGCTCCCCGCCTAGCACGACCGCAGACGATGTTACCCCCGGACCGGGGCTCGCTCGCAGACCGGCTGAGCGGGCGATTCCTTGCGCGGAACAACCGGCGGCGCTCATGCGTTCTATGGGTGAAATGAGAACTTCTGGACTCCCCTGCCGCGCCAACCACGACTGCGAGGTCGTCTTCACCGTGACGCCTCAGGACTCGATGGACGCCCTGCGTGAGGCCGCCGCCAAGCGCAATGCCCACGAGCTGGAGGCCCACGACTACACGCACATCGCCACGACGACCCTCGGCTCATCGACCTTCGCCCAGGGCCCGGCGGGTCGACGCCCCCGCGGCCGTAGGCGCAAGGAAGAGGAGCTGAACGTCATCTAGCGACCACCCTTAGCGGTCGACCTCGATGACGCGTTCCGCTATCTCTCCAAGATCGGGTCCGACGATGTCGGGCCGCTCGAGGAGCGGGTTCCACACCGCGCCAGGCCTTTCGACGAAGGCCGCGGCGCACCCTGCGCGTAAGGCCCCCTGCACGTCCCAGACGTGCGCGGCGACCATGCGGACCTCACCCGTTGTGACTCCCAGCTCTCCCGCCGCGTTGGCGTAAGCCTCCGCGGCCGGCTTGAGCCGCTTCCCGCTGTCCGCCGAAAGCGCCTTCTCGAATAGGTCGGCGAGCTTCGCGCTTCGCAGCTGTGCTTCCTCGACCTCGACCGTTGAATTAGTGAGAGCGGCGAGCCTGAAGCCGGCGGAGCGAAGTCGCTCGAGGGCGGGCCGGGCGTCCGGATGAGCCGGCAGCGTTCGCACGCCAGCGAGGATCGCGAGTTCGTCCTCAGGACCTACCCGAAGATCGCGTCGCAGCGCGGTGATGGCGAGCGCCGCCCGAAAGTGCTCGCCGAACGACTTGTACGGACCCGTGATGGTCGTGAGGAACGCCGACTGGAGCATGGTCTGGAACCATTCCACGCGGACGCTCGCATCCCCGAATACGCGCTGAAAGTGCGGATCGAGCGCGCTCATGTCGAGGAGCGTTTCGTTCACATCGAAAACGAGGACGCGCTTCACTCAGCGGAGAGGGTGGGATTCGAACCCACGGAGCTTTCGCTCACAGACTTTCCAGGTCTGCGCCCTAAGCCAGACTAGGCGACCTCTCCCTTTCAAAAGCCTAAGTCTGCGCGGCAACGACCGAAACCCTCTCTACGCGACAGGGACCCCCCGGCCTCCGGCCGGTGCCCCATCGCGCGGGGGCCCTCGGTCGTTGCCGCGCATTCATGACGTTTCGCGGTCGAGGTTTCGGTCGTCGCCGCGTCATGGAGAGGTCGCAAGCGGAGAGGGCGGGATTCGAACCCGCGAGGCTTTCGCCTACCGCTTTTCGAGAGCGGCACCATCAACCACTCGGACACCTCTCCACATCGAAGTCTAAACTTCGAGTCACCCGTGAGGCGCCTCCACTACGCGTGGATCGTTGTCATCATCACGTTCCTGGCGCTGCTCGCGGCGCAGGCGGTGCGTGCCGCGCCTGGCGTGATCATCACGCCGCTCGAGTCCGAGTTCGGCTGGTCGCGAACCGAGATCTCGCTCGCCATATCGCTCAGCATCCTTACTTTCGGGCTCGGCGGTCCGCTCGGCGGATCGCTGATCGATCGTTTCGGGCCGCGGCTCGTGATGCTCGTAGGCGACTTGCTCATCGTCGCGGGCCTCGTCGGACTCCTCTTCGTCACCGATATCTGGCAGATGTACCTGCTCTGGGGCCTGCCCATCGGCGTCGGCACGGGCGCGGTCGGCGGAGTGCTCGGCGCCGCGGTGGCCTATCGCTGGTTCCGCACGCACCGCGGGATGATCATCGGCGCCTTCGGCGCCGCCACGAGCGCCGGTCAGCTGATATTCGTTCCGGCGATGGCGCAGCTGACCGTCGTCGAAGGGTGGCGGTGGGCGATCGGCATCGTGCTCGTCGCGTGCGCCGCGATGCTCATCCCTGTCGCCATCTTCATGCGTGATCGCCCGGAGCACGCCGGCACCGTCTCGTTCGGAGAGGGCGCGGTCGTGACCGCGGCCGAACGGAGCGAGGATCGGCGCAGCACGTCGCTGCGCGACGCGATGCGCACCCGGGACTTCTGGCTCCTCGCGGCGAGCTTCTTCGTGTGCGGATACACATCCAACGGCCTGGTCGGCACGCATCTCATCCCGCACGCGGTCGAGCACGGCTTCACCGCGGTGATGGCGGCGAGCGCAGTCGCTCTGCTCGGCTCGATGAACATCGTGGGGACGCTTGCCTCCGGGTGGCTCTCAGACCGCTTCGACAATCGGAAGCTCCTCGCCGCCTACTACGGATTCCGGGCGCTAAGCCTCTTCGCCCTCCCGCTGATCTACGACGTGCAGTGGCTGCTGCTCTTCGCCCTCGTGTACGGGCTCGACTGGATCGCCACAGTGCCGCCCACCGCGAACCTCGTCGCGACGATCTATGGGCGCGCATCCCTCGGGACGATCTACGGTTGGATCTTCTTCTCGCATATGCTCGGCGCGGCGATCGCCGCATTCGCAGGGGGGTTCTTCCGCGACCTTCTCGGCGACTATCACCTGATGTTCGTCTCGGCGGGGATTCTGGGGTTCATCGCCGTCTCGCTCGCGCTACGGATCAGCACGTCTGCCGTCACGCGAACGCCGACGCCGGCGCTCGAGGCCGCGCGTCCGTAACTTGCAGGGGAGGTTTTCATGGCCACTCAGACAAGAGCGCGGGTGACGAAGGGCAAGGCGAAGAACATCGACGCGTGCGCGGACGATCGCGGGGTCATCCGCGCTGCCGCGATGGATCAGCGCGGCTCGCTCATGCGCGAGATCGGAAAGCAGGGCGGCGCGGCGACGCCGGAATCGCTCACCGAATTCAAAACGGCGGTGACCAAGGCACTTACTCCCTACGCGACGGCGATCCTCATGGACCCCGAGTACGGGCTGGCCGCGCTCAAGGCGAAGGCTCCGAACGCGGGCGTCCTGCTCGCGTACGAGAAGTCCGGGTATGACGCCGACCCCGAGAACCGGATGCCCGACGTCCTCGACCGCTGGACGGTCAGGCGCCTGGTCGAGGCCGGCGCGAACGGCATCAAGGTCCTCATCTACTACGACCCGTTCGACGACAGAGACGTGAACCTCCGGAAGGAGATCGTGATCGAGCGCATCGGCGCCGAGTGCGCGGCGAACGACGTCCCCCTCTTCGTCGAGCCGCTCGCCTATAGGAAGGGCATGGACGAGAAGGGCCTCGAGTTCGCGAAGCGCAAGCCCGAGGCGGTGAAGAAGTACATGGCGACGTTTTCCGAAGCGCGCTTTGGGATCGACGTGCTCAAGGTCGAGGTGCCAGTGAACATGGCGTTCGTTAAAGGTTCGAAGGCCAACAGCAGCGGGGACGTCGCGTACACCAAGGCCGAAGCGCTGCGACACTTCAAAGAGGCCGCGGACGCCGCGACGAAACCGTTCATCTATCTATCCGCCGGCGTGAGCGACGAAGTCTTCCGCGAGTCGCTGGAATACGCGGCCGAGTCGGGCGCGACGTTCAGCGGTGTGCTCTGCGGTCGCGCGACGTGGCTGGAGGGCCTTCCGATCTACGCGAAGCAGGGACGCGCCGCGTTCGACGCCTGGCTCGCTGACAAAGGCGTTCGCAACATCCAGATGCTGAACGAGGTGCTCGAGCACACGGCGAAGCCTTGGTGGACGATCCACGGAGGACGTGAAGCCGTCGCAGGTTAGGCGACCTATGCTGCGAGGGTGACCGCACGGCCTCACGAGGTCGTTCTCCGGACCAACGGCCTCGTGAAGCGATTCGGATCGATCACCGCCGTTGACGGTCTCGACCTCGAAGTGCGGCGCGGCGAAGTGGTCGGCCTCCTCGGGCCGAACGGCGCCGGCAAGAGCACCACCATCGGCATGGCCCTCGGCCTGATCACCCCGACTGCGGGAGCCGCCGAGGTGCTCGGCCGCGACGTGCGCGTGCGGCGCGAGGACGCTCTCGCCGGTGTCGGCGCGATGCTCGAGGTCACGTCCTTCTATCCCTACCTCTCCGGCCGCGACAACCTCGCAGCGATCGCGCTCCTGCGCGGTGGCGGCGCGCTGGCCCGCGTAGACCCCCTGCTCGCGCGACTCGGGCTCGCGCCGCGCGCTGGGTCGAAGTTCCGCTCGTACTCGCTCGGCATGCGCCAGCGTCTCGGCGTCGCGTCGACCCTCCTCGGCGATCCCGCGCTTGTCATCCTCGACGAGCCCGCGAACGGCCTGGATCCCGCGGGGCAGCGCGAGATCCGCGAGCTCATACGGGAGCTCGCCGGCGAGAACCGCGGCGTGCTTCTCGCGAGCCACCTCCTCTACGAGGTGGAGCAGGTCTGCGACCGTGTGCTCGTGATAAAGAAGGGCAAGCTCATCGCGAGCGGCACGCTGGCTGAGGTGACGCGCCGCGGCGCCCATATCGAGATCTTCATCGAGGACCAGGCCCGAGCCGCCCAGATACTGCGGGGGGTCGGCGTCAAGGAGATCCGCGAGACACCGACCGGTCTCGACGTCGTCGCCGAGCCGGAGCGCGGCGCGGAGCTGAACCGCGCCCTTTCATCGGCGGGCCTCTACGCGAGCGCGCTCATCCCACGGGCCAGCTCGCTCGAGGACGTGTTCCTCGAGCTGACCGAAACGGAGGCGCCGAATGCTCCGGCTGCTCCGTAGCGAGATCTTCCGCATGCGCCGGCGGTGGATGCCGTGGATCATGCTTGGGCTCATCGTCTTCGCGGCTTTCGCCGTCTACTTCCTGGTGTGGGTGAGCACGCAGGCACAGATCGAAGCGATGCGCAGCGGGCAGATCCCGCAGCAACAGGGACAGACCATCGAGCTGCTTCAGGAGACCTTGCTCCTCGTGGCCCCCGGGCGAGTACCGGATTTCGGCATCGGCGTCGTCTCCGGCCTGGGCAGCGTGATGCTCATCGTGTTCGCCGCGAGCCACGTCGGGACGGAGTTTGGCTGGGGCACGTTCAGGACGCTGCTCGCGCACGGTGCGAACCGCGGCGCTTTCCTCGCGTCGAAGGCGGTGTCGCTGATCCTCTACGCGCTCGTCTTCATGGTCCTCGGGACCCTCGCGGCGATTGGCGCGAGCTATGCGGTCTCGTCTGTCGCCGGCCTGGCCCTCGGGAGTGGCGTCGACATCGCCGAGGTCGCGCGAGTCGCCGCAAAGAGCGCATACACGTTCCTCCCGTACATGGCGCTCGCCCTTGCGATCGCGGTGTGGTCGAAGTCGGCCGGCGCCGGCATCGCGGCCGGTCTCGTCGTGAACTTCACCGAAAGCATCGTGGCGGACATCCTCGTCTCGCTAAACAGGGACTACGCGCAGATCGTGAACTGGGGACTCAGCCGCAACGCGTCGGCGCTCACGCGCACCGCCGGGGACGCGGTCCAGAATCCGACCGCACTGACGCTCCCCGATCCCACCCGCGCCGCGATCGTCCTCGCCGTCTATTGCGTGGTCTTCTTCGCTCTCGCGTATTGGCGCCTGCGCACGCGCGACGTGACGGTCGGCGGTTAGGCCGACCACTTTCCGCGCGAGAAGAGCAACGCGATCCCGCCGATGATGAGGAAGATCGGCCAGAGCTGACGGAGCGGCAGGTCCAGGAGGAAGATCACGACGAGAGCGATCAGCACGAGTCCGCCCATGAGCTGCCCGATCGCTTCCCCTCTCCTGCCGGCCTGAAGGCTTGCGTACCCGCGCTCCATCGTGAAGAACACCGGGATGAGGATGAAGAGCGCCCACCAGTTATGGATCTCCCGGCCGAAGTAGTTCTGCGCCAGGAAGATGACGCCGAGAGCGATGAGCACGAGGCCAGGGATCCACGTGCCGTATCGAGTGGAGGGTCGAGCTGGAGTGGTGTCGCTCACCGGGCCATCCTAGTCCGGCTCCGCTCGTGGCCCGCGCTGCGTCGCGAAGAAATCGCTCAGCAGCCGCTCGACCTCGTCGCGCAGCAGCGGGTAGTACCGCCAGCGCGGACGATGGTTCATCCAGGTCGCGTCGAGCAGCTCGACGGCGGACCGCACGGCGCCGGCTTTTTCGTCCGGCGCGCCGAAGACGACGAGCGCGATGCGCGCGAGGACCGCCGCGCCGGCGCACATCGCGCAGGGCTCGACGGTCACGTAGAGCGAGCAATCCGACAGGCGCCAGCGGCCGAGCGCGCGCGCGGCCTCGCGGATCGCGATCAGCTCCGCGTGCGCGGTCGGATCGGCGTCGACCTCGCGGCGGTTGCCGGCGCGCGCGACGACGGCGCCATCGCGCACGATCGCGGCACCTATCGGTACGTCGCCGTGCTCCAACGCGAGACGGGCCTCGGCCAGAGCCGCCTGCATGAAGCGATCGTCGTCGGACGGCCGCGGGATGGTCGTCGGGTCCGCGAACGGCGCGCCACTGTGCGGCCGATCCTTCATACGCCGAGGTACCGGGTCTCGACATCCCGATTTGCCGCGAGCTCGGCCGGCGTGCCCGCGAAGACGATGGTGCCTTTATTCATGACGAGGACGCGCTGCCCGACGTGTGTGGCGAGCCCAAGGTTCTGCTCGACGAGGAGAAGGGCGAGCCCGGTCATGCGCACTCTCACGAGAATCTCGCCGACCTGCTCGACCAGCTTTGGCGCGAGGCCCTCGGAGGGCTCGTCGAGGAGAAGCACCGTCGGGTTTCGCATGAGCGCGCGGGCGATGGCGAGCATCTGCTGCTCGCCTCCGGATAGCTGATCGCCGCGCACCGCGCGACGGCGCGCCAGGATCGGAAAGAGGTCGAGAACCCGAGGCTCGTCCCAGCCGTTCGGCACCGGCCGCGCGGCAACGGCGAGATTCTCGCCGACGCTGAGATCGCCGAAGATGCGTCGACCCTGGGGAACGAGAGCGACGCCCGCGCGGGCGATGCGGTGCGGCGCCGCGCCGGTGAGATCGGCGCCATGGATGCGGACGCTTCCGCCTCGCGGCCGCACGAAACCAACGATCGAGGCGATCGTCGTGGTCTTTCCGGCGCCGTTGCGTCCGATGAGCGATACGGCCTCACCCCTCGGGATCTCGAGATCGATCCCTTGCAGCACGTGGCTTTCGCCGTAGTACGCGTGCAGCCCCTGCACCGCCAGGGCCGGCGCATTCATGCGACGGTGACCGCCTTGCCGAGGTAGACGTCGTGCACGCGCGCGTCGGCGCGCACCTCAGCCGCGGTGCCATCGGCAATGACCCGGCCCTCGTGCAGGACGCTCACGCGATCGGCCAGCCGGAAGACCACGTCCATGTCGTGCTCGACGACCAGGATCGTGAGCGCGCGATCAAGTCCGGCGACAAGCTCAGTGATGCGAGCGGTTTCGACCGGCGACATTCCGGCGGTCGGCTCGTCCAGCAGCAGCACGCGCGGGCGTTGCGCGAGCGCGACCGCGAGCTCGAGCTGGCGACGCTCGCCGTGTGAGAGGACGCGGACGGCCACGCCTTCGCGCCCACCGAGACCGACGCGCTCGAGCATCGCGTCCGCATCCGCGTACTCCGCGCGCGGCGGCGCTCGAAATAAGCGATATGGTCCCCGGCGCGCAGCGACCGCGAGCGAAACGTTCTCTCGGGCGGTGAGCGGTAGGAACAGCTCGGTCCGCTGATACACGTGCGCGATTCCGAGTCGCGCGCGCTGCCACGAGCGGAGGCGCGTGATGTCCCGGCCCGCGAGACGCACGGCACCGCCGCTCGGCGGGATCTCGCCCGCCAGGACGTTCATGAGCGTGGTCTTCCCCGCCCCGTTGGGCCCGATCAGGGCGCGGCGCTCGCCCTCGGTTACCGTGAGCGTGACGCCCTCGAGCGCGACCACGCCGCCGAACGAGCGCCGAAGGTCGCGGAGTTCGATCATCGCGCCCTCACCCGCGCCCACGCCGTGCGCCCGAGACCGACGATCCCCTGTCGAGCGAGAAGCACGAAGGCGATGAACACGAGCCCCAGGACGGTCTCGGCCACGGGGATCGCCGACGAGAGGATCCGCTGGATGTAGAGAACGACTCCCGCGCCCAGCGCGGGGCCGAGCAGCGTACCCGCCCCCCCGATGAGCACCATCACGAATCCCTGCACCGAGGTACCGATCCCTACGTCGCCCGGCGACACGAAGCGCTGCGAGTAGGCGTGGAACGCGCCGGCGATCCCGGCAATGCCGCCCGCGAGGACAAAGACCGAAAGCCTGAGACGCGTCGTGTCGTATCCGAGCGCGCGCATGCGCCGCTCGTTCTCGCGGACGCCCCTGAGGGCGCGGCCGTACGGCGACCGTGTCACGCTCCAGATGAGCGCCGTCACGGCGAGGAACGCGACGGCGACCAGCACGTACATCCGATCGGGCGAGTTGAAATCCAGCCCCGCGATGCTGGGCCGGTTCACGCCCGCGAGACCGTTCGAGCCACCGGTGACCGACGTCCACTGGAAGGCGATGGCGAACACGATCTGCGCGAGCGCGAGCGTGAGCATGAGGAAGAAGATCCCGTCCGAACGAACGACGAGCGTGCCGATGACCAGCGCGAGGATCGCGGCGACGAGCGCTGCCGAGCCGAGCGTCACCGCGAGCTGATCGGTCGCGAGACGCTGCCCGGCGATCCCCGCGGCGTACGCGCCTGCGCCGAAGAACGCCGAGTGCCCGAGGGACGGCATGCCCGCATGACCCACCAGCAGGTCGAGCGAAAGCGCGAACATCGCGAAGACGAGCATGTCGCGGAGAACCGTCGTCGCGAACCGCGACGACTCCCACGGTTCACTCCAGTACGGAAACGTGACCAAGGCGACCGCCGCCAGCACCGTCGCGGCTGGGCGCGCGACCTTCATCACCGCGCGAGCCGGATCCGGCCGAGCAACCCGGTTGGCTTGAAAAGCAGCACGAGCGCGACGATGGTGAAGATCACCGCAAGGGCGAACTCCTGGAATAGAACCTTACCGAAGGTGTCCGCCGGCCCGACGAGCACCGCACCGACGACGGCACCACCCAGCGTGCCCAGTCCCCCGACCACGACGACGATGAGCGAGTAGAGGAGACCATCGACGTCCATGCCAGGCTGCATCCCGAACACGGGTGCGGCGACAACGCCGGCCAGTCCAGCGAGCGCGGCCCCGGCCGCGAAGGTGAGCGCGAAGAGCCGATCGCTGTTGACCCCGAGCGCGCCGAGCATCTCCGCGTCGTCGACACCGGCGCGGATGAGCATGCCGAGCTTCGTCCGCCGGTATATCAGCGCGATCGCGACCGCCAGCGCGATGCCGAACGCGATGACGAAGAGGCGATAGACCGGATAAGTCCCGCCGATGAGTTCCACCGAGCCGTCGAGCCCCGCGGGAAACGGAAGCGAGCGCACCTCGCGGCCCCAGATCAGCCCGATCTGGTCGACGATGACCAGCGAGACGCCGATCGTCAGGAGCACCTGGTCGAGATGCCGCCCACGCAGGCGCCGAAGGAGGAGCGGCTCGAGGACGAGGCCCAGGACGCCGAGCGCGAGTGGCGCGGCGAGCATCGCGAGCCAGAACGAGCCCGTCCGCTGCACGACCGTCAGCGCGACGTACGCACCGAGCATGTAGAAGGCGCCGTGCGCGAGATTGACCACGTCCATCATCCCGAACACCAGCGACAGCCCGGCGGCGAGGATGAAAAGCAAGGCGCCGAACGAAAGTCCGTTCAGCGCCTGCTGGAACAGCAGCTCGAGGGTCATGACCGAGAGGCTACTTACTTCCCGGGGTCGGTCACCTTTGCGATCTTGTCGAGGATCGTGTTCACGGTCTGACCGCCCGTCGTCTTGACCTCGCGCAGGTAGATGTCCTGGATGACGTTGTGGGTCGTCTTGTCGAAGGCGAAATCGCCCCGCGGGCTCTTGAACGTGACGTCCTCGAGCGCCTTCGAGAGCTTGTCCTTATCGGTGGTGTCGCCGCCGATCTTCTTCAGCGCCTCGTCGAGCGCGCGCATGCCGTCGTACTGCTGCACCGCGAACACATCGGGCAGGAGCGGGTACTGCTTCTGGAAGTCGGCCACAAACTTCTTGTTCTCGGCGTTGTCCAGCTCCACGGCCCAGAAGAGCGACGTGATGGCGCCGTTCGCGAGCTCTTTCACTTCTCTGAGCACGTCCTGCTCGGTGAGGAAACCGGCGCCGTACATCTTGAAGCCGGCCGCCGGCAGGCCGAGCTGGCTCCACGCGCGGATGAAGCCGATCGCATCCGCGCCGGAGAAGAACGAATACACGTTCTTCGTCGGCTGGTTCTTGATCTGAGTGACGAACGGAGCGAAGTCGGCGTTGCCGAGGGGCGGCGCAACGTTCCCGGTGACGGTCCCGCCGTTCTTCTTCAGGCCGGTCGTGAAGTCAGCCGCGGACTCGGTGCCGAAGCCGTAGTTCGCATACGCGAGGAAGAACTCCTTCGTCCCCTTCGCCGAGAGGTAGTCCCCAATGGGATAAGAGATCTGGTACGAGGAGAACGACGAGCGGAAGATGTAGGGGCTCTTGCAGGCGGGCGTGCAGTTCGCGATGTCGCGCGTGAGGAAGTTACCGCCGGCGTTGGTGTTGATGAAGATCATCTTCGCGTTGTGGACCACGTTGCGGAGACCGTACGCGAGCGGCGTGGGCACAACGCCCATCAACACGTCAACGCGATCCTGATCGATGAGCTTCTGCGCCTTCTGCAGCCCGGTGGCGACCACGTTCGCATCGTCCTCGTAGGCCAGGTCCACGGGACGGTTCGCGAGGCGGCCATCGTTCTGCTTCAGGTACAGCTCGGTGGCGCGCCGCATCGAGTTCCCAAGCTCCGAGTAGACCCCCGTGAACGGGAGGAGCTGGCCGAGCTTCATGCGCTGTCCGGGCGACGCCGCCGGCGACCCGCCCGCGCCGGGCGTTGCGGCGGGCCCGCACGCGGCCAGTGCCGCGG
>JBOGTG010000119.1:0-11222 GCA_050692175.1 Candidatus Limnocylindria bacterium
CCAAGCACGCCGATCAGATGGTCCGCGGCGCCGCGGTCCTGCCGAACGGAACCGGCAAGAAGGTCCGCGTTATCGCGTTCGCTCAAGGCGACAAGGCCCGGGATGCCGAGGCAGCAGGCGCCGACGCTGTTGGAGCGGAGGACCTCGCCAAGCGCATCGAGGGTGGCTGGCTCGACTTCGACGTGGCCATCGCGACGCCCGACCTCATGGGCCAGGTCGGCCGTCTCGGCCGGGTGCTCGGTCCTCGCGGGCTCATGCCGAATCCGAAGTCGGGCACGGTGACGTTCGACGTCGCAAAGGCGGTCCGCGACGCCAAGGGTGGCCGCGTCGAGTTCCGGACCGACAAGACCGGCGTGATCCACACGGTCGTCGGCAAGTCGTCGTTCACCGAGCAGCAGATCCTGGGCAACCTGGCGACGCTCATGGATGCGGTGAACCGCGCGCGCCCCGTCGGCGTCAAGGGCACCTACATCCGGGCCGCGCACCTCACGACCACGCAGGGGCCGAGCGTCAAGCTCGACCTCGGCGCTGCCAACGAGCTCGCGGGTACCGCGCGGACGTAGACCGCGACCCGCGATGGCCCGGCGCTGAAGCCGAAGCTGGTCGTGATCGGCGGAGCGCCGGGGGCGGGGAAGACGACGCTCGCGATCGAGCTCGCGTCGCGGCTCGCCGTGCCGCTCGTCGCGAAGGACGACATCAAAGAAACGCTCGCCGATGTCGTCGGGCCCGTCGACCTCGCGGGGTCACGCCGCCTCGGGGCGGCGACTACGCCGCTATGCAGGCCGTCGCGGCACGGTCGCTCACCGCCGGCGGAGGTCTTGTCCTCGAGGCGAACTTCACCCGGGAGCGGTCCGAGGCGTGGCTGCGCGGGCTGGCCGAGCAGGCCGAGACGAGGGTCCTGATCTGCCGGACACCACTGGACCGAGAGCGGTTCGCCGCCCGCGCGGGGAAGCGGCATGCCGTCCACCCCGATGACCTGGCGGCGGAGTGGCCGGCAGCGGAGACCTTCGCGATCGACATCGGTGTGCCGCGTCTCGAGGTCGACACGACCGACGGTTACGTGCCGGATCTCGACACGATCATGCGGTTCATCGCGTAAACTGAGCCGGAACGAACTTCATAGCCAAAGAAGCCGGTTCCCTTTGGGATTAAGTCGGGGCAGCCGCCCCGAGCCTGCGGAGGCAAGCCGAGCGGCCCAGCCGCCTATGCGCCTTCGCATCCTATGAAAGGGAGCGGAGGCGTTTTCATTAGAAGGAGGGCAGCTGCTTGGCGAAGATCAAGACCGGACCCAAGGTCAAGCGCAAGGGCGGCGGGATCGCCGCGAAAGCGAAGGAGGTCGAGAGCCTCGCCGGGGACCTCGGCGGGAGCGTTTCGCTGGTGGTCACCGAGTACCGCGGCCTCAAGGTGGGCGAGCTCCAGGAGCTCCGACGCCGGCTGCGCCCGCGCGGCATCGAGTACCACGTCGTCAAGAACAGCCTCTTCGCTCGTGCGGCGGAGCAGTCCGGCAAAGGCGACCTGCGCTCGATGCTCGCCGGGCCGACCGCGGTCGCGATCGGCAAGGTCGACGAGGTCGAGCTGGCAAAGAGCCTCGTCGATGAGGCTCGCGTTTTGAAAGCCCTGAAGATCCTCGGCGCGCTGATCGGCGGCCGCGCTATGGGCGCGGACGACGTGCAATCGCTAGCGCGTCTTCCCGGCCGTCCGCAGCTGCAGGCCACCATCGTCGGGAGCCTGCAGGCTCCGCTCGCTCAGGTGGTCGGCGTCCTCACGGCGGCTCAAGGCAATCTCGTCCGCGTGCTCCAGGCGCGCGGCTCGCAATGAGAAGGAGAGAAAGATGGCGACGGAAGTCAAAGAGAATCCGAAGTTCGAGAAGCTGGCCGGCGAGCTGGAAGCGTGGTCGATCCTCGAGATCGCGCAGTTCGGCAAGTACCTTCAGGAGCGCTGGGGCGTGTCGGCGGCCCCGGTCGCGGTCGCGGCAGCGGGTGGTGGCGGCGGAGCGGCCGCGCCGGCCGAGGCCGAGGAGAAGACCGAGTTCACCGTGATCCTGAAGGAAGCGGGCGCGTCGAAGATCAACGTGATCAAGACGGTCCGCGAGCTCACGGGCCTCGGCCTCAAGGAGGCTAAGGATCTGGTCGACGGAGCGCCCAAGCCGGTGAAAGAGAACATCGGCAAGGACGAGGCCGCCGCCGTGAAGAAAAAGCTCGAGGACGCCGGGGCGACCGTCGAAATGAAGTGAGGTTCGGCCCTTTTGGGCCGAAACTCGCACATTTCTTCGGATTGGTCTGCTGCCAACTTTGGTGGCGGAACACGGGCCGATAGAGTTCTCGCCGCGAGAGCGCCCTGATCGGCGGGCTCGCGAAAGGTGCCGGACCGGGGCCCCAGGGGAGGGGTCCCGGTTTGGTTTTTCAGGCGGTAAGCGCCCAACCCAACGCGTCGTGGGCCGCGAGATACTCCTCAGCCTTCGCCGATCCGAGGATGAGCGCGGTCTTCGCGAAAACCTCGGCGTCGGCGGCGGTTCGCGCGATCACGGACGCCTCGGCAACGTCGGTGCGCGCGGGAAGGCCGGTGCGTGGGTCGATCAAATGGTGGAGGTCCGTCCCCCACGATCGCTTCCGGATCCCGCTCGTCGCCGCCCCCATCTCCAGAAGGAGCACCGTCTTGTCCATGCCGGCGATGCCTACGGGCCAACCGTCGCCCGTCTCGCCGCCGCCCCTCGCGAATAGGTCGCCGCAAAGGTTGACGAGGCAGTTGGGGCCGAGCTCCGCCGCGAGGCGATCGGCGAGCCAGCCTTTCGCGACCCCACCGAGATCGATCGATGCGCCCTGCAGAAGCCGCGCCGCTCCCGCGCGAACCTCGAGAACCAGCGGCAGCGCTGGCGGAACGACCGAAGCGGTCACGCGCGTCGGTCCCTCGGAGAAGGTGCGCGTGTAGCCCGCGGCGAGCAGAGCGGGGAGGACGGCGGCGTTGACCAATCCACCCGAAACGTCGTGCGCGCGGAGGCACTCGCGAAGAAGCGACTCGAGAAGGGGGCTCACCTCGGTCCACGAGCCGGCCGATGCGTTGAACCGCGAAAGCTCCGAGGTGGGAGAGAAGCGCGTGAGACGGTCGTGCATCTCGTGGACCCAAGCCTCGCCCTCTGCCAGACGCGTGGCCGGAACGTCGAAGGCGTAGATCTCGCACTGGCCGCCGAGAGCCTCAAAGAGCCGCAGCTCGGGTGCCATCTCACCGACGATACGAGCGGGAGGGGCCCCAAAACTGACCCCTTGACACGGCGTGGCTGCTTGTCGAAAGTGAGCGGTTCCCGCCTGTTGACCTAGCGGCGCGGTCGGGAATACGATATTGCCCTTGCCACAGGTCCAGCCCCCACCGTCTATCCACCTGCCTAGCCATCAGCCCTGAGGAGGGTCCGCCCATGTCCGACACCCTCGACCGGGTGCCTGCGTCCGTTCGCGCCCGCCGCAATTTCGCGTCGCTGCCCGAGGTCCTGCCGCTCCCGAACCTGATCCAGACGCAGATCGAGTCCTTCAAGTGGTTCTGTGACGAAGGCCTCGGCGAGCTGTTCGCCGAGATCTCGCCGATCCAGGACTTCACCGGGAAGAACCTCGACCTGAAGTTCATCTCGAGCGAGTTCCGGGAGCCGAAGTACTCCGAGGAGGAGTGCCGGACCAAGGACCTCACCTTCTCCAAGCCCCTGTGGGCTCGGGTCGAACTTGTGAACAAGGAGACCGGTGAGGTCACCGAGCAGGACGTGTTCCTCGGCGACTTCCCCTGGATGACCGACAAGGGCACCTTCGTGATCAACGGCGCGGAGCGCGTTGTGGTCTCGCAGCTCGTGCGCTCCCCGGGCGTCTACTTCACGGCCGTCGACGACCCGACGACGGGCCGCCGGCTCTTCTACGGAAAGCTCATCCCGAACCGCGGCGCGTGGCTCGAGTTCGAGACGTCAAACAAGGACGTCATCTCGGTGAAGGTGGACCGCAAGCGCAAGCTGACGGTGACCACGCTCCTGCGCGCGATCGGGTACTCCTCGAACGAGGAGATCGCCGCGCTCTTTGTGAACCTCGACGCCGACCCCGAGCACCAGTACATCGCGTCGACACTGGATAAGGACCCCACGACGAACACGAATGAGGGCCTCGTCGAGGTCTACAAGCGTCTTCGCCCAGGTGACCCGCCGACCATCGACAACGCGCGGAGCCTCGTCCAGTCGCTCTTCTTCAACTTCCGCCGCTACGATCTCGCGAAGGTCGGGCGGTACAAGCTGAATCGGAAGCTCGGCCTGGACCAGCCAATGACGCAGCGGACGCTCACGAACGAGGATCTCGTGCGGATCGTCGGTCGGATCGTCGAGCTGAACAACGGCAAGGGCTCTCCGGACGACATCGACCACCTGGGCAACCGCCGCGTCCGGGCGGTGGGCGAGCTCATCCAGAGCCAGTTCCGCGTCGGCCTTCTCCGCATGGAGCGGGTGGTGCGCGAGCGCATGTCCATCGTCGAGCCGGAGAAAGCGACGCCCAAGGAGCTCATCAACATCCGGCCGGTCGTGGCAGCGATCAAGGAGTTCTTCGGCGGATCTCAGCTCAGCCAGTTCATGCAGCAGACGAACCCGCTCGACGAGCTCACCCACAAGCGGCGTCTCTCGGCCCTCGGACCGGGTGGTCTCTCGCGCGAGCGTGCCGGCTTCGACGTCCGCGACGTGCACTTCAGCCACTACGGCCGGATCTGCCCGATCGAGACGCCGGAAGGTCCGAACATCGGACTCATCGGCTCTCTCGCAACTTACGGTCGCGTGAACCCCTACGGGTTCATCGAGTCTCCGTACCGCCGGGTTACCCGCGACGACAAGGATCGCTCGTACGTCACCGACGAGATCGTCTATCTGACCGCCGACGAGCAGGAGCTCGCTACCGTCGTGCAGGCGAACGCGCGCCTCGACGACAAGGGGCGGTTCCTAGACGAGCGCGTCCAGGTCCACCGGGGTGCCGAGTACCACGAGGCATCGCCGATGACGGCTGACTTCATGGACGTGTCCCCGAAGCAGATCGTCTCGGTGTCCGCCGCGCTCATTCCGTTCCTCGAGCACGACGACGCCAACCGCGCCCTGATGGGTTCCAACATGCAGCGTCAGGCTGTGCCGGTCGTGCGCCCGGAGGCGCCGATCATCGGCACGGGGATCGAGTACCGCGCGGCCCGCGACTCGGGCCAGGTCGTCGTCGCGCGCGCGCCCGGCGTGGTTCGTTCGGTGAGCGCGACCGAGATCTGGGTCGAGGAGGACGCGGGCGACGCGTTCCGGTACCGGCTCCAGAAGTTCGTCCGCACGAATCAGGGCACCTGCTTCAACCAACGGCCCATCGTCGCCGTCGGCGACCGCGTCGAAGAGGCGCAAATCCTTGCCGACAGCTACTCGACGGACGCGGGCGAGCTCGCCCTGGGCCAGAACATCCTCGTCGCGTTCATGCCGTGGGAGGGTGGCAACTACGAGGACGCCATCATCCTCTCCGACCGGATCGTCCAGGACGACAAGTTCACCTCGATCCACATCGAGAAGTACGAGTGCGAGGCCCGCGACACCAAGCTCGGGCCCGAGGAGATCACGCGCGATATCCCGAACGTCGGTGAGGAGGCTCTCGCCGACCTCGACGAGAACGGGATCGTCTACATCGGGGCCGAGGTCGGCCCGCAGGACATCCTCGTGGGCAAGATCACGCCGAAGGGCGAGACCGAGCTCACGGCCGAGGAGCGACTGCTCCGCGCGATCTTCGGCGAGAAGGCGCGCGAGGTGAAGGACACCTCGCTCCGGCTTCCGTCGGGCGAGCACGGCAAGGTCGTCGACGTCGCGGTGTTCAGCCGCGAGAACAACGACGAGCTCCTACCTGGCGTCAACAAGATGATCCGCATCGCGGTCGCCCAGAAGCGCAAGATCAGCGTCGGCGACAAGATGGCGGGGCGTCACGGCAACAAGGGCGTCATCGCCAAGATCCTTCCGGTCGAGGACATGCCGTTCCTTCCGGACGGCACGCCCGTCGACATCGTGCTCAACCCGCTCGGCGTGCCGAGCCGGATGAACATCGGGCAAATCCTCGAGACGCACCTCGGCTGGGCCGCGCAGGCCCTCGGCATTCACGTCGCGACGCCGGTCTTCGACGGTGCGCGCGAGGCCGCCATCAAGGAGCAGCTGAAGCTCGCGGGGCTTCCCGAGGACGGGAAGATCAACCTGCGCGACGGCCGCACCGGCAAGCAGTTCGAGCAGCCGATCACGGTCGGCTACATCTACATGATGAAGCTGCACCACCTCGTCGAGGACAAGATCCACGCACGCTCGACGGGGCCGTACTCGCTCATCACCCAGCAGCCGCTGGGCGGGAAGGCGCAGTTCGGTGGACAGCGGTTCGGCGAGATGGAGGTGTGGGCGCTCGAGGCGTACGGCGCCGCCTACATCCTGCAGGAGCTCCTCACGGTGAAGTCCGACGACGTCATGGGACGTGTCCAGACGTACGAGGCGATCGTCAAGGGCGAGGACATCCAGCCTCCGGGAGTCCCGGAGTCGTTCAAGGTGCTCATCAAGGAGCTCCAGTCGCTGGGGCTCAGCGTCGAGGTGCTCAACGACAGCGAGGAAGCGATCCGCTTCGTCGAGGACGCGACGTTCAACGAACCGAACCTCGGCATCAACATCAGCGGTCTCGAGGCAGGGGAATAAGTAAATGCTTGAAGTAAACGAGTTCAACGCGATCCGCATCTCGCTCGCGTCCCCGGACCAGATCCGCTCGTGGTCGAGCGGCGAGGTCACGAAGCCGGAGACGATCAACTACCGCACGCTCCGTCCCGAAAAGGACGGGCTCTTCGACGAGCGCATCTTCGGTCCCACGCGGGACTGGGAGTGCTACTGCGGCAAATACAAGCGCATCCGCTACAAGGGGATCATCTGCGACAAGTGCGGCGTCGAGGTGACGCGCGCGAAGGTTCGCCGCGAGCGGATGGGTCACATCCAGCTCGCCTCGCCCGTGTCGCACATCTGGTTCTTCAAGGGCACGCCGAGCCGTCTCGGGATCCTGCTCGACATGTCCCCGCGCAACCTCGAGCGAATCCTGTACTTCGCGCTCTACCTGATCACGCACATCGACGAGCACGCGCGCGAACGCGTGCTTCAGCAGATCGAGGAAGAGGCCGAGGGGAAGATCCGCAGGCTGGAGCAGACGATCTCCGACCGCACCGGTGCGGTGGAGAGCCGCGCCTCGGCCGAGATCATGCGCATCCGCACCTCCACCGAGCAGCGCGTGCGCCAGCAGGAGGAGCAGCTCGCTTCCGACTCCGACGCGCTTACCACTGGCGCGTCGAAGGTGAAGGAGCAGCTCCAGGACAACGTCGGGAAACCGGCGTCGAAAGACATCATCTTCAAGCAGGCCGACCTGGTGATCGCCGAGAAGGGCGACAACGTCACGAAGTCGATGCTCACGCAGCTCCAGCGGAGCCTGCAGAAGCAGCTCGACGCGATGGTGAAGACGGGCCGCAAGGAAGAAGAGCAGACCCGCGCCGATTCGGAGAAGAAGATCACCGACATCCGCATGCGGGCCGACCAGGACCTCAGCGTCGTCCGTCAGGACATCGCACCCGACGTGCAGATCGTCCGCGACGAGGCAAAGACCAAGCGCGAAGAGGTCATGAGCATCAAGGCGCTCGAGCCGAAGACCGAGGCCGAGTACCGCGCGCTCGCCGACAAGTACCGTTTCTTCCGCGCGCAGATGGGCGCCGAGGCCGTCCTCGAGATCATGCGTCAGATCGACCTCGAGACGCTCTCGCTCGAGCTCCAGGCCGAGATGCGCTCGACGACGGGGCAGCGTCGCAAGAAGTCCATCAAGCGTCTCCGTCTGGTGAAGGCGCTCCTTCGCTCGGGCGCGTCGCCCGAGTGGATGATCCTCACGATCCTTCCGGTCATCCCGCCCGACCTGCGCCCAATGGTGCAGCTCGACGGCGGCCGGTTCGCGACGAGCGACCTCAACGACCTCTACCGCCGCGTGATCAACCGGAACAACCGGCTCAAGCGTCTGCTCGAGCTCGGAGCGCCGGAGATCATCATCCGGAACGAGAAGCGCATGCTCCAGGAGGCGGTCGACGCCCTCATGGACAACGGCCGCCGCGGCCGCGCGATCTCGGGCACCGGCAACCACAAGTTGAAGTCCCTCTCCGACATGCTCCGCGGCAAGCAGGGCCGGTTCCGCCAGAACCTGCTCGGCAAGCGCGTGGACTACTCGGGCCGTTCGGTCATCGTCGTCGGCAACGACCTCAAGCTGAACGAGTGCGGCCTGCCGAAGAAGATGGCGCTCGAGCTCTTCAAGCCGTTCGTCATGCGGCAGCTCGTCGAGCGCGGCCTCGCCCACAACATCAAGAGCGCCAAGCGCTACGTCGAGCGCGTCTCCCCCGAGGTCTGGGATGTCCTCGAGGAGGTCATCAAGGACCACCCGGTCCTTCTGAACCGCGCGCCGACGCTCCACCGCCTCGGTATCCAGGCGTTCATGCCCAAGCTCATCGAGGGCAACGCCATTCAGATCCACCCGCTCGTGTGCGAAGCCTTCGGCGCCGACTTCGACGGCGACCAGATGGCCGTGCACGTCCCGCTCTCGGCAGCGGCCCAGGCCGAGGCCAAGCACCTCATGCTTTCGACCCGCAACATCCTGAAGCCCGCCGACGGCCAGCCCGTCGTCACGCCGCGGCAGGACATGGTGCTCGGCACGTACTGGCTCACCCTCGACGGGGACAAGACGCAGGAGCCCCGCATCTTCGGCGACTACGCCGAGGTGCAGTCCGCCTACGACATGGGCATCGTGACCTACCACTCTCCGGTGAAGATCCCGCACAACGGCGGGGTCATCGACACCACCGTTGGTCGGGTGCTGTTCAATGCGGTCCTCCCCGAGGAGCTGCGCTTCATCAATCAGGTGCTCGATCGCGGCAAGATCCGCGAGATCGTGACCGCGCTCTTCGACCGCTACGGCGGCGACGTCACGGCGGAGGTCGTGGACAAGATCAAGACGATCGGCTTCGCGGCGGCGACCGTCGCGGGCGTTTCCATCTCCATCAACGATGTCGCGGTCCCGGCGGAGAAGGCGGCGATGATCGCGGCGGCGGAAAAGAAGATCGCCGAGATCGACCGTCAGTTCCAGCGCGGCCTCATCACCGAGCAGGAGCGCTACGAGGCGACGGTGAAGATCTGGACTGACACGACGAGGGACGTCATCGACGCGATGATGCGCACGCTCGATCGGCGCGGATCCGTCTACATGATGGCCACGTCCGGCGCGCGTGGTAACACGCAGCAGATGGGCCAGATCGGCGGCATGCGCGGTCTCATCGCGGACCCGCAGGGCCGGATCATCGACCTGCCGATTCGGTCGAACTTCCGCGAGGGCCTCTCGGTCCTCGAGTACTTCATCTCGACGCACGGTGGCCGCAAAGGACTCGCCGACACGGCCATCCGCACCGCGGACTCGGGGTACCTCACGCGGCGTCTCGTCGACGTCGCGCAGGACGTCATCGTCCGCCTCGAGGACTGCCAGGACGAGGATGGCATCTTCATCAACGCTGACGAGGTCGGCGCGGTCGAGCCGTTCGCCGACCGTCTCTTCGGCCGGCTCGTGGCCCAGGACATCAAAGACCCCAACGACAAGCTCATCGCCAAGCGTGGCGACTCGATCGACCTCATCCTCGCGAACACCATCGCCGACTCGGGCGTGCGCCGCGCTCGCGTGCGGTCGCCGCTCGGATGTCACGCCAAGCACGGCATCTGCCGCGCTTGCTACGGTCGCAGCCTCGCGAGCGGCAAGCTCGTCGAGGTGGGCGAGGCCGTCGGCATCATCGCCGCGCAGTCCATCGGCGAGCCAGGCACGCAGCTCACGATGCGTACGTTCCACACCGGTGGCATCGCCGGTAAGGACATCACGATGGGTCTCCCGCGCGTCGAGGAGCTCTTCGAGGCGCGCGTGCCTAAGGGTGTCGCGGTCGTCTGCGAGATCGACGGGATCGTGGAGATCGTCCGTGACCCGGACGGGTCGCGAAAGATCGTCGTCCGCAACTCGCAGGACTACACGGTGCCCATCTCCGTTCCGTCGGGGTACGTGCTCGCCGTCGAGGACGGCGCGGACGTCGTCGCCGGTCAGCCCATCGCCAAGCCCGAGCGCCGCACGAAGGGCAAGACCGACATGCCCGCGCCGGTCTCGGGCAAGGTCAGCGTGCACGGGTCGCGAATCACGATCGCTATGAAGGAAGTCGAGGAGCGGATCTACGAGGTCGAGCACGCCGCCCGTCTCAACGTCGAAAACGGGCAGGAGGTCTCGGCTGGCGACTTCCTCACCGACGGCTCGGCGAACCCGCAAGACATCCTGCGGATCTCAGGCCGCGAAGCCGTCCACCGCTACATGGTCAACGAGGTCCAGAAGGTCTACCGAAGCCAGGGTGTGACGATCAACGACAAGCACATCGAGATCATCGTCCGCCAGATGCTCCGCAAGGTCCGCATCGAGGAGGCCGGCGACACAGAGCTTCTCCCAATGGAGCTCTTCGACCGGTTCGAGTTCGAGGACATCAACGCGCGCACCATCGCGGCGGGCGGCGAGCCGGCGACGGCACAGACCGTACTGCTCGGCGTCACCAAGGCGTCCCTTTCGACCTCGAGCTTCCTCGCGGCCGCCTCCTTCCAGGAGACGACGCGCGTCCTCACCGAGGCCGCGGTCATGGGCCAGAAGGACCGGCTCCTTGGCTTGAAGGAGAACGTCATCATCGGCAAGCTCATCCCGGCGGGGACGGGTCTTGCCTCGCGGCGCGACCAGCTCGAACGGCAGCTGCTCCGAGTCACCCGGCTGATCGATGCGCACCTTGCGCAGCATCTGGCGGACGATGATCTCGATGTGCTTGTCGTTGATGGTCACGCCCTGGCTGCGGTACACGCGCTGGACCTCCTTGACGAGGTAGCGCTGGACCGCATCCCGGCCGCGGGTCTCGAGGTACTCCTGCGGGTTGATCGGGCCGTCCGTGATCGGATCGCCGGCAGCGGCAAGCTCACGATCGCCATGAAGGAGGTCGAGGAGCGCGCCTACGAGGTCGAGCACACCGCTCGCCTCAACGTCGAGAACGGTCAGAAGGTCTCCGCCGGCGACTTCCTCACCGAGGGCTCCGCGAACCCGCAGGACATCCTGCGTATCAGTGGCCGCGAGGCCGTGCACCGCTACATGGTC
>JBOGTG010000120.1:0-5474 GCA_050692175.1 Candidatus Limnocylindria bacterium
GAACTACACGAGCGCCGCGGTCATGGAGGCCGTCGGCAGCGTGCTCACGAACAAATACGCCGAGGGCTACCCGGGCCGGCGCTATTACGGCGGGTGCGAGTGGGTCGACGTCGCCGAGTCGCTCGCCATCGAGCGCGCGAAGGCGCTTTTCGGCGCGGCGCACGCGAACGTGCAGCCGCACGCCGGTGCGCAGGCGAACATGGCCGCGTACGCGGCGGTCCTCAAGCCGGGTGACACGGTGCTCGGTCTCGCTCTCGACCAGGGCGGTCACCTGACACACGGATCACCGGTGAACTTCTCCGGCAAGCTGTACCACTTCGCCGCGTACGGAGTCCGCAAGGACACCGAGATGCTCGACTACGACGAGCTCGAGCGTCTCGCGAAGGAGAACCGTCCGAAGCTCATCGTCGCCGGCGCGACCGCGTATCCACGCACCTTCGACTTCCCGCGTCTTCGACAGATCGCAGACGCCGTCGAGGCCCTCCTCCTTGTGGACATGGCGCACTTCGCAGGTCTCGTCGCGGCGGGGGAGCATCCGACACCGGTCGGCTATGCGCAGATCGTGACGACGACCACGCACAAGACGCTCCGCGGTCCGCGCGGCGGGATGATCCTGTCGGATGCGGAGTTTGGAAAGGCCATCGACAGCGCGGTCTTCCCCAACGTTCAGGGAGGACCGCTCATGCACGTCATCGCGGGCAAGGCCGTCATGCTCAAAGAGGCCGCGACGCCCGAATTCAGGACGTACGCGAAGCAGATCCGGGTGAACGCGACGACGCTGGCAGCGTCGCTCGCGAAGGCCGGGATGCGCATCGTGTCGGGCGGCACCGACAACCACCTCATGCTTGTCGACGTGCGCCCGGTGAACCTCACCGGCAAGCAGGCCGAAAAGGCGCTCGATGCGGTCGGGATCACGGTGAACAAGAACACGATTCCCTACGACCCGCAGAAGCCCGGCACCGCGTCCGGGATTCGGATCGGCACCCCGGCGGTCACGACGCGCGGGATGAAGGAGGCGGAGATGGAGCGCATCGGCGCGCTGATCGGACGCATCCTGCAGGCGAAGGGCGACGAGACGGTCGCGAAGGACGTCGCGGCCGAGGTTCTCGATCTCACGCGGCGGTATCCCGTACCGGGCATCACTCCGGAGCGCGTCGCCAGCTGACCGCGGAACAGCTCCACGTCTCGGGGCACCCTCTCGTACGAGAGAAGCTCACGCGTCTCCGCGACGAGTCGACGCCTCCGAAGATCTTCCGCGAGCTCGTCGCTGAGATCGCGACGCTCCTCCTTTATGAAGCGACAGCGGATCTTCCGACCGACGAGCGCGAGGTCAAGACGCCGCTCGCGCCGTACAGAGGAGCGCGTCTCAAGGACAAGGTGGGACTCATACCGGTGCTTCGGGCCGGGATCGGTATGGTCGAGGCGGCGCTCGAGCTCATGCCCGAGGCGCAGGTCTGGCACATCGGCCTCTTCCGAGACGAACGAACGCTCAGGCCGATCGAGTACTACAACAAGCTTCCGTCATCTGCGACCGTGCAGGTCTGCCTGGTGCTCGACCCCATGCTCGCAACCGGTGGATCGGCGACAGCGACGATCGACGTGTTGAAGAAATGGGGCGCGAAGCGGATCAAGTACGTCGGCATCATCGCCGCGCCGGAGGGGGTGCGCGCCCTGGTGCGCGCGCACCCCGACGTTCCGATCCATGTCGCCGCACTCGACGAGCGCCTGAACGAAAAGGGTTACATCGTTCCCGGGCTCGGCGACGCCGGCGACCGTCAGTTCGGTACGGGTTAGGGCTAGAAGCCCTCGGTTACGGGGTAGATCTCGTCGGCGACGAGGCCGTGCGCCTCCCGGTGAACGCGGTTGGCGGCGTCCGCGGTCGGCGCGTCCACGAGGCAGAAGATCTTCCCGTGCGTCTCGTCGAACCAGTAGCGGAGGTACTGCACGCCGTACTTGCCTTGCGTCTTCACGTCGGCCATGTGGGCGTCGGCGACGTCCTTTGCCTTCGCGCCTTCGGGTGCCTTGCGGTGGACATCCATGAACAGCGGCATCGTGTTTCTCCCTCTATTTGGTATCTGCGCCATGCCGGCGATGGTTGTTCTACGTGGCCACCGTGTGGCGCACCGTGTGGGAAGGCGCGAACCGCCTGAGGCGTTCGGCGAGGTCTGTCATGGACCCCGCCTCGGCGATCCGTAGGCCCTTCTCGGCCAGCGCGGGGTTGCGTCCACGCTCGAGCTCGGTCAGGTCCGCGAGGATGGTCGCCACGATCCGGCGGTGACCACGCGATCCCTCCTCACGAAGTAGCGCCTCGCGGAGGAGCGTGATAGCGCGGGACTCGTCGCCCTTCGCGCGCGCGACACGACCGAGCCCGCGGAGCGAGAGCGCCTGCCAGCTGACGATGTGCGTCTCGGTCGCGATGGTCAGCGCGCGCGTGAAGCGCTCGGTCGCCGCCTCCAGGTCGCCCTCCGCGAACCGAGCCTCGCCGGCCTGGATCAGCGCCCACGGCAGGGGCTCGAGGAGTCCCTCGCGCTCGGCCCTAGTGACCGCCGCGTCCGCGAAGGCCTTCCCCTCCTCGATGCGGCCGGTGCGAAGGAGGACGCGCGCGAGCGTCGCCATCGGGTAGGGGGTCCAGCCGACCGCGGGTAGGGCGTCGCGCAGCTCTGCCTCCGCCGCCGCGAACTCGCATTGGTCGGCCAAAGTGGCCGCGAGCATCGAGCGCGCCCAACCGACGAGCTGCGTGTCTCCGACGGCCTCGGCCACCCGCCGAGCGCGGCGGAACGACGCTTCCGCCGCACCGTACCGCGCTTCGATCGCCGAAATGCGACCGCGCTCGCACTCGATCTCAGCGATCGCGGCACCGTCGCCAAGCTCGTTCGCAAGACGGAGCGCGTGCTGCAGCAGGCTGCTCCACTCGCGTGCGGTCCCGAGACCGCCCGCGGTATAGGTCAACGATCCGACGATGAGTGCCCGCGCCTCGAGCGCTTTGTCACCGCTCACCGCGGCCTGGCGCGCGGCCCGCAGCGCGATGTCGCGCGCGCCCGCGCAGTCGGCCGCCTTGAAGCGGACTTTCGCGATGTCGAGCAGCGCGCGCGCTTGCACATCGAGGCGCAACAAAGGTTCAGCGACCGAGCGCGTGGGTCGCTCGAGCGGCCGCGCGATCGATGCGGGAGCGTCGATCTGGAGCTCCTCGCGATAGCGCCGCGACACCTGTGCGACGTACGCACGCGCTCTCGCCGGATCCCCCTTCGCCACGTGAATCTGGACGATCAGCTCGTGAAGCGAGTCATCGAATGGCTCGCCCCGTAGCGCCCTCTCGGCGAGCCCGAGCGCCTGGTCGGGGTCGCGGTCCGCGAGCAGGCTCGCCGCCCAGCGCAGTGCATCGGTTGCGGCTGTGGAGATCCGGGCGCGCTGGATCTCGAGCCACGCGTCGAACGAGGGCGTCTCGCCGAAGCTCATCCCCTCGAGCAGCTCACCACGCACGAGATCGGCGACCGAGCCCTCGTCCCACTCGCCGCGCAGCAGCTCGCCAGCGTCGACCACGATCACTTCTGCGTCGATCTTTATCCGGCCGTCCCGCTCGCCGATCTCCGCGGGCGGGTCGATCGCCTTGCGCACCTGGCTGAGCGCCCAGCGGACCGCACCCAGCGGGTCGTCGGCCTCGGCCCAGAGCCGCTCCGCCAGCTCACGCCGCGTCGGTGCGTGCGGTTCGAGTAATAAGTAGCTAAGAAGCGCCCAGGTCTTGTGACCCTCGAGCCGGCGTGGAACGCCGTCGTACTCGATGCCGGGCCGACCCAGGAGCCTCACGCGAAGAGCCATCGGCGCGGAGTCTACGAAGCCGATGAGGGCTGGAATGCCGAATGCGTAGGAGTCGTTATCGTGCCCGCGGTGTCCTCCACCTCGGTCCTCCTTGCCGGTTCCACGCTGCTCGCGTTCGCGTTCGCGGCGATCGCAACACCGCTGGTCGGCGCTCTCGCTCGCCGGCTCGGAATGCTCGACATGCCCGGGGGCCGCCGCGTGCATCCGCGTCCGATCCCGCGCCCCGGAGGGCTCGCTATCGCTATCGCTTTCGGGTCGGCGATCTTCATCTTCTGGCTCATCGACCGGCTCGCCGGTCATCCCTTCCTCATTCCCGAGGAGGTCCGCTCTTCCCGATTCACGCTGACCGCTATCGCCGCCCTGATGGGGATGGCCATTGGTCTCGTCGACGATCTGCTCGAGCTTCGCGCGCGCTGGCAATTCCTGGGGCAGGTCATCGTCGCGGCGGTGATCGTCTTGGCCGGCATCCGCATCGACTTCGTGAATGACCCGCTGTCCGATCGTCTGATCGAGCTCTCGTTCCCAGTCGCCGTCGGGTTCACGATGCTCTGGATCGTCGGGATGAACAACGCGCTCAACTTCATCGACGGGCTCGATGGCCTCGCCGCGGGCGTCGCCGCGATCGCCGCGTTGACACTCGGAGGTCTCGCACTTCTTCCCCAGGTCTCCGAGCCATTCGTCACGTGGATGGGTTTCACGCTCGCCGGTGCGATCGCCGGGTTCCTGCTCTTCAATTTCCATCCGGCCCGTCTCTTTCTTGGCACGACCGGCGTCGCGTTCCTCGGGACGATGCTCGCGGTGCTCTCGATCTTCGGTACGGCAAAGGTCGCGGCCGCGCTCCTCGTGCTCGGCGTTCCGATCATCGACACGTTCTACGTGCTCGTCCGGCGCATGCTCTCGGGCCAGCCGCCGTTCGCGCCCGATCGCGGCCACTTCCATCACCGGCTCCTCGACGTTGGACTGACGCATCAGCAGGCCGTCCTTCTGATCTACGGGATGACCGCGCTGCTCGGCACCCTTGCTTTCATGACGAGCGGGCGCGGGCAGATCGCGGGCTTCATCGGCCTCGCCGTGCTCCTCGGCATCGTGGTGATGGTGCTCGCGCAGCGAAGCTCGAAGGCCGAAGAGCTCGACCCCGGGCTCTACCAAGAGGAAGCCGATCGCTTCTAGCAGTCGGGGGGCTTCGCCCCCCGGCCCCCAGCCTTCGCGCCCCGCAGGGGGCTGGGGGGCAGAGCCCCCCAAGATCTTGGTCGGAACGTGCTCGTGGACCGATCCGACGCTCATCGAGTCCGGCTGGTACCCCGAACGGATCAAGGACAACGCCGACAAGCGCCTGCGCTATTACGCGGAACATTTCCCGATCGTCGAGAACGACGCCGCTTTCTACGCCATACCCGCGCAGTCGCAGGCGCAGCTCTGGGCGGAGCGCACCCCCGACGGGTTCGTGATGAACTTCAAAGCCTTCGCGACGCTCACCACGCACCACACCGATCCCAAGCGGCTGCCGAAGGACATACGCGAAGCGCTGTCGAAGGAGGCGGCCGCGAAGCGGCGGATCTATCCGAGGGACTTTCCGAAGGATGCGCGCGAGGAGCTGTTCGCGCGGTACTGGGTCGGCCTCGAGCCCCTCCGCAGGGCCGGAAAGCTCGGAGCGATCC
>JBOGTG010000121.1:0-2328 GCA_050692175.1 Candidatus Limnocylindria bacterium
AGGGGATGCACAACGATCGCCTCGATCCGATGGGGCTCTACTTCGGCACGGCGAACGGCGACGTCTGGGCCAGCACCAATGAGGGCGAGAGCTGGAAGCGGATCGCGCAGTACCTGCCGTACGTCACATCGGTCCACGCCGCGACGATCGAGTGATATGCACGTTCTGTCAGATCGCTAGAGGCGAGCTTCCGGCGCACATCGTCCATCGCGACGAGGACGTGATTGCGTTTCTAGACCGCGCACCGCTCTTGCCCGGGCACGTGCTCGTGATGCCGATGAGGCACGTCGAGACACTCGACGACCTGCCGGACGGCCTGCTCGCGCCGGTTCTCGCTGCCGTGCGCCGAACGTCGATCGCCGTGCAGAAGGCGCTGCGCGCCGAAGGCTCGTTCGTGGCGACGAACACGCGCGTCAGCCAGAGCGTTCCGCACCTTCACGTTCACGTCGTGCCGCGGAACAAAGGCGACGGATTGTTCTCGACAAGGCTCATCTGGCAGCGCAAGAAGTACGAGAGAGACTCGGAGATGGCGGAGATCGCGACGAAGATCAGGACGGCATACGAGGCGGCGCGGTGACGGCCCCGGCTGCGAGGGCCGGGGCCGTCGGTGCAGGGTGGTGGGTCACTTGCAGTGGAGCTGGATGTTGCCCCCACCGAGCGTTCCCTCCGCCCGGTAGCCGTTCTGAAGCACGAGTAGGAACGTGTCGCTTCGACCCGGCTCGCCGTTGTCGGCGACCTCGGCGTGGTAGGTGCCGCTGCCGCCCGTCCACTCCGCGGTGCCATCGATCTGCCGAGACGTGAGGCCGGTCGTGCCCGGTCCGTAGCCCGTCACGCCGGTGCCCTTCACCTTGAAGCCGTTGCCGTGGTCGATGTACTGAAGGTGACCCCAGTCACCGGGTCCGCCGGCGATCGCGAAGGTCGCACGCGCGCCTGACCGGGTGATCCAGCCACCGCCGGTCACAAAGTCCTTGTTCGCGCAGTTGCCCGCGACCCCGCACGCGATGTCCGCGTGCGCGGACGCCACGATGAGGTCTGTCCTCGTTCCGAGCACTGGATCCGTGAGCATGATGTGCAGCGCATTCACGGTGATGTCACCGCTCTGGCCGGACACGCTCGCGAGCTGCTCGTTGATCACGATGACGCCTATGTCGGATACCGGCACCTGCTGGTTCGCCTGCCCGCTTACCGCAATCGTCTGCCCATTGACCGTGAGGCCGGCGATCTCCGACTTCCCGGAAACGCTCGCGCTGCCTCCGCTGCAGGTCGCGCTCCCACGCGCTGAGAGGACGGTCGCTTCGACCGACTGACCCAGCGTCGAGAGTGAGAAGTCCGCGACGAACGCCTCGGCGCTGCTCTTGTTGCCATGCGCGACGACTGCCGCGTGAAGTACCCGCGCCCGTAGCGCACCGTTCGCTGGATCGGGAAGTCCTGCGGCCGGATATTCGAGAAGGCTCGCCTCAAGCTCGCCGCCACCCGCATTCACAGGCCCGGTGTCGACGATCGGTCCGATCGCGATCCCCGCGACCTGGCCTTGGACCACCGTCGCTCGCCCGCTGAACGTGGTCGCAGTCGAGGCCGCGGCGTGGCCCCCGCTCGACCAGCCGAGAAGAGTGACCAAAAACAGAGCCGCGACCGCCGCCGTGATGGGCCGGTATGTCTTCATGTGCATCCCTCCGATTTTTCGGGCGGTACGTTTTTCCCCTTGGGCCAGCGGAATGGGTGCCCGGAATGTGCGCTGGAGCCCGGAACCGGCAGAACCGGAAGCCGTTAATCCTGCCGGTGTCGGCAGAGGAGTAGGCCGTGGGTCCGTCGCTTTCTCAGCGAGAGATCGAGGTCCTGACGCACGTCGCGCTCGGCGAGACCTCGAAGGAGATCGCCGGCAGGCTCGGCATCGGCGAACGGACGGTGAACTGGCATCTCGAGCGCGTCTTCGTGAAGCTCGGCGCGGGGAGCCGCGCGGAGGCAGTCGCCCTCGCGCTCGAGCTGGGCATCGTGCGCAGACCTCATGACTCGCAGACGAGCCCTTGAAGCCTGAGACGACAGCACGCCCGCCTCACGACTCAGGAGATGGCGGAGATCGCGACGAAGATCAGGACTGCATACGCGGGCTGACCGCAAAGTACCAGGACGTATCGCCGCGATAGATCCATTGCGCAAGCGCGCGACCAGGCGCTCAATCGTCCCCGGGTGGAAGGCCGGCGGAGCCGGAGGGGCTGGAGAGGAAGCGGCTATGAGTGCAGGACAGAACCTGCGACGTGGTTACGCATACGGGGTGCACGCGGTCCACTCAGGAGCCTCGCTCGAACGACGCAGCGGATCGCCGGACAT
>JBOGTG010000122.1:0-2804 GCA_050692175.1 Candidatus Limnocylindria bacterium
CCCACCGACTTTGTCCTGACGAGTGATTACGTCTCCTACGGACCGGTGAGGTCGCCCTCGATCTGATTGTTCTGTTCGCAGGTGGCCGACATGTCGAAGCCCTGCTGGCCATTGCAAACGTCGAAGCCGCTTGGGTCTCCGAAGAAGGCGTCACCGAAAAGCTGGTCGTCGCCCTTGCCGCCGAGCAGTGTGTCACTGCCAAAATTGCCGACCAGGAAGTCGTCCCCGTCACCGCCGTGGACCGTGTCGTCGGCGGGGCCGCCGAACAGCTCGTCATTCCCGTCGTCCCCGAAGACGTTGTCCACGCCCATCTGTCCAGTGGCGAAGTCGTCACCATCGCCGCCCTTGACCAGGTCATTCCCGCCCTCGCCCGCGAGCCCGTCATTACCCGCGCTGCCCAGGATGACGTCGTTGCCGCCGGGTACGTTCAACCCGCCCGGAAACCCGAGGCGGAACGTGTCGCCCGTGTCGCCGAGGATGAAGTCGTTCCCGTTGCCCCCGTCGATCCAGTCGTCGCCGAGGCCGCCGCAGATCAGGTCGTCGCCGCCGAGGCCCCAGATCTGGTCGTTGCCGCCGAGACCCACGATCACGTCCTGACCCTCGGTGCCGCGGATCACGTCGTCGCCCCCGGTGCCGACGATCGTGGGCGCAAACTCCGTGACCCCGCCTGGCGGGGGCGACGGCAGCGGGCACGTCGGGTCTGCCGCTGCCGCTCCATTTGACGCCATGTGGGTGAGCGCAAGCACCATCGCGAGAACCATGAATCGGAACATGTCTCTGCCCCTCCCCCTTAATGTGAGCGAAATCTACCTCTCGACCTCGCCCACCGCCTGTTCGGTTGGTTGCGCAGAGATGCAGGCGAACGGGAGTGCCGAGGCGAAGGAGTTCCGATCGCCGAGTACTCGCGCTCAGAGGCCGCCTCAGGCGATCCTCAAGGAACTATGGCGGGCGATGACCGCAAAGTCCGCGTCGTTGTGCAGGAGCACCGCGCCTGCGCGGATCACGGGCACCGCGATCAGACAGTCGCTCAGGCTCCTGAGCGTCTCCCCAGCGTCGCGGCATGCGCGGTAGATGACCCCCGCCTCCTCGAAATCGGCCAGGCCCTCGAGCGGCAGAACCTTGAAGCCGAGGAGTCGTGAGCGAAGTTCGCGGACGCCTGTCCCCGACCGTGCCCCAGCCAGAAGCTCCATGAGAATGACCTCGGTCACCGCGAGGTCCTCGTCGCGCTCGATGAGCTCTCGGAGCCTGGCCGCCACTTTGTGATCGGTACCCCGTAGGAACTCGACCCAGGCAGAGGTGTCGGCGACGATCAGATCTTCGGCACCCGTGCTCTCCGCATACGGACCAGATCACCGTCCCAGCCGGCACCCTCCAAATCGAGCATGTCCCTGCGCCGCCGGTCTCCGACAAGGGCACGCAGCGCGAAATCGATTGCGGCCCGCTTCGTCGGGAGTCGGTAGAGACGCATCACCCGCCGCACGAGCGCCTCGTCGATCACCACGTTGGTCCTCGACATGAGCTCATGATACACCCTCATACACCATGAGGTGTAGCGCGACACGGCTGTCGCGGCCCTTCGACGACGACCGCGACGAACTTAAGTTCAGGGCAAGGCTTGGCAAGCTAGAGTCGTCACCGGTGCGGGGGATTTCGGGTGCCGCCTTCGCCGCTTTCATCCTGGTCATCGCCGCCTGCGGCGCGCGACCGGCCGCGTCCCCCACGCCGACCGCGACGGCCGACCCGCTCGCATCGCTGCTCGTCCGCGGGACTCTCGTCGTCAGCATCCGAATGGTGGCGCCGCCGGCGCAGCGCGAGCAAGGCGACGCCGCCCACGAGCAGAAGCGCGCGCTCGAGGCCGCCATCGCTACCGCGCTCGCGCAGCGCATCCTCGGCCCCACTGGGCGCGCCGACTTCAGAAACACCGGGCGCGATCGCACCGGCCCCGTAGCCAACCGCGATGCCGACATCGCCATGGCGAACGCCACCGCGAGCGTTGCCGGGATCACCTTCTCTCGGCCCTACGCCGCCGGCGGCGTGGTTCTGGTCACGACGGCGGGTTCGAGCGCCCGCGTCGAGGACCTTGTCGACAAGACGATCGCGACGACACCCGGGGATACCAACTCCGCGCAGATCGCCCAGGCCTACTTCGCCCAGCGCAGCATCCAGGTCAAGCTCCAAATGTTCACCGGGCTACGTGCCGCGGTCGAGGCGCTCGACGCGGGACAGGTCACGGCCGTCGTTGGAGACCGTACCGGGATCGCGGTCGTCAACCGCGGGCGCACCAGCACGCTGCGAACGGTCGCCGAACTCGCGTCTCAACCGTTCGCGGTCGCGGTCCGCGCTGACGCGACCGCTCTTCTCGCGAGGGTGAACGACGGGCTGAGCGCGCTCGCGGGGTCGGGCGACCTGAAGAAATTCGCCGACGCTGCGGACTTTCCTTTCGAAGCGCCCTGACCTGAACGGTTAGCCCTAGCCCCCAGCCGCTGGCACCTCATCCACCGCCGGTTCGCTGTGTTGCACAGGTATGAGCGCGAACGAAAGGACCGCGGCGAGCGCGCTGAGCGCCATGGCCGCGAGGAACGCGAGCTCGAGCGAGACCGGGGACACTGCGCCACCGAGAGCTGACCCAATCGGGAAACCGATGAAGTTCAGGGACATGGAGACCGCGAACGCGCGGCCGAGCCACGCGGGATCGGTGCGGCGCTGCCGCAAGGTGAAGAGGACCACGTCGAAGGGGCCGGTCGCGAGCCCGATGAGCGCCATGGCGAGTGCCGCGAACAAAAGGCTGGGCGAGATCAGCACGA
>JBOGTG010000123.1:0-4874 GCA_050692175.1 Candidatus Limnocylindria bacterium
TCGGTGTACTCCCGATTCCGACTATTACAAGTCCCAGTTTTCTGGCCTGCGCAGAATCGCACGCGCGGGTGTGGATAGTCCTGTTCGCCGTCGGAGCCAAGGACTATGGTGCTTCGAGGCGGAGGGCTAGCGCGGCCTGGCATTTTGAGGAGGTACGCATGCAGACGATGCAGGACTTGACCATTACCCTCGCGGACCGTCCGGGGACGCTCGCGAAGGCCACCGAGGCGATCGCGAAAGCCGGCATCAACATCGAAGGTGGTGCTGGATTCCCCTGCGGGGGCGAGGGAATTTTCCACATACTCACCAAGGACGCCCAGGCGACGCGGCGCGCGCTCGAGTCGGCCGGCTTCAAGATCGGCGCCGAGCAGCAGGTCGTGGTTATCGACATCGAGGACAAGCCGGGCCGGGCCGCAAGCCTTTACCGTCGTATCGCCGACGCCAACGTGAACGTGAATCTCACCTACAACGCCACGAACAACCGCATCGTCGTGGGTGCCGACAACATCAAGAAGGTGACGGACGTGCTCACCAAGGAGGCGGCCCCCGCGGCTGCGCGGCGGTAGCGCCACGCCGCCCATGCCCTTCCGCTCCGGATCCGCGCCGGTGCACTGGCTTTCTTGACCGCCTCCACGATCACCGCCACCGAACCCGACCGGAAGCGCCGCTACCGCGCGGCGCGTCTCTGGAGCGGCCTGCTGGAACGTGAAGGGGTCCGCGGACAAGGAGCGCCTCGTCGAAGTCGAGTGGCGCAGCTCTCGCGCGTGCTCGCGAAGCTCGAGGGCGTGCGCGACGTCTTCAGCGTCCACCGCGACGGCCGCTAGATCCGGTTTGCGCAGGTAGCGCGGCCAACCTAGGGTTTGGCCTACGAGGGGGAGGTGGCAATGAGCTTCCTTGGTCGCACCGCTATCGCACTTGTCTTGTCAGGCGGCGCGGTCTTGCTCGCGCTTCCCGTTCCGTTCGCTCCTCCCGCGCAGGCGGCGGCCGCGACCTGCACCTCGACCGTTGGCCCCGGAATCCCGCCCCCAGCCTCCGTGCCGTCAGGCCTTCCGGGATTCCACGCGTCGTGGTACGGGCAGTCGGGATACCCGACACTCTGCCCCGGCGAGTTCTCGAGCGCTGTCGTGGCGTACTACAACTCGGGGTCGCGCGGCTGGCAGTCGGGCCGGCTAGGGGAGATGGCCTTCCTCGGGACGTGGAACCCAACTCCGGGCCAGGACCGCGCCAGCCAGCTCGGCGGTGACGGAACGGCCGGTTCGCCCGCCACCGGGTGGCCGCGCTACAACCGCGTCGCGGCTCAGCCGGCTCCGTGGGTCGGGCCGAACCAGGTCTCGTGGTTCCGTTTCATCATCCGCGCCCCGACAACGCCTGGCACCTATCGCCTCTATGTCCGCCCGCTGATTGAGGGCGCGCTCTGGATGGAGGACTTCGGGGTCTTCTGGCAGGTCACGGTGAAGGATTCGGACGACGTCGGCGTCACTCCGACGAGCCCCGCGACCCTCAGCGCTGGTGATGGGCGCGCATATGCGGCGACGCTGAATGCGCCAAGCGGGTGTGTCGATGTCGCGTTCGTCGACGCCGCGAGCTATCCGGACAACGGGACCTTCGCGGATGCGAGTCCGAACGACGCCAAAGCCGATCTATCGCAAGCGGCCGCGATCGCGTCGCTCGGCGGCGCGGCCTTCGGCGCCCCGTACCTCGATTGCTACTTCCTCCCCACGGGCGGAACGCTCTCGTTCAGCGTCAGCTCCGTCGTACCGGACGCATTCGTTCGGCCGATCGTCTTCCGAGACGCCAACGGCAACAATGCTCTCGACCTGGACAGCGCGAACCGACCGCTCGAGACGTTCGGCGTCGGCGGGAGCGTGAGCTTCATCCCAGCGGAAGGCAGCGTCGGCAGCCAGACGGTCGTCGTGGGAACCGTGAACACGACGAACAACTTCTTCACGAACTCATCGGGGACCGTGACGTTCCGGTATGACACGAACGATGCATACCAGTACGGCGGCGCCGGCATAACGCTCTCGCAGTTCGAGCAGGTGCTCTCGACGGGCGACACGGTCATCGTGAACTACATCCCAAGCTCCAGCGGCGCTTCGACCTTCAACTTGACGAACGATGTCGGGCGCGGAGCACCTTCGGTGAGCGCTACCGCCGGTAGCTTTGACGGCGGCTCCACCCAGAACGACCTCCAGGTGCAGATTTTCGAGCCTTCGTCGAATGTGAACGGGATCTCTTATTCGGTTCAGCGCGCGACGGTCGCGGCTACAGCGCCGTGCGGGCCGAGCGCCGGCACGTACGCTCAGATCGTGACGATCACGATCCCGACGGGCTCCAACTCGACCACCTACGTCGATGAAGACCGGCTGAGCGGGACGTACTGCTATCGAGTCGGAGCGACCAACCCGGTGACCGGCACGACGGCCTTCGGCTACAGCAACGCCGTGACCATCGCGAACCCGCCGACACCGGTGGATCCGACAGGCGCTCCGACATCGCTCGACGCACGCGTTACCACGAACGTGGGATCGAGCAGCGTTCTCGATGCAGGTGATGTGGTCAAGATCGCCTTTAGCGAGGCGATGAGCCCCGCGGCTGCCGGCGCAACGGTGCGCGCAAGAGATGCCGACGGGACGATCGGCGACCTGATCTGTGGGACGAACGCGACCTGCACGCTCAACACGTCACCCGAAACGCTCGGCGGCCAGAGCCGTGCCGCGCAGACCGTGCTCACGGTGAGGCTCACCGCGAACCCGGTCATCATCGCGTCCGGAACGACCGCCACGCTCCGTATCCCGGCGACGGTCATCGACCGCGCCGCCATCACGGATCCTTCGGGCGATCCATGGAACCTGGAGGGATCGACGGACATCGTCCTCGGAAGTCCTGACTAGCCCGGCTTGTTCGGCGCGGGTCGGTTGAAACCGGCGATTCGCCGGTACACTCAGGCTTCTTGACCGCTCCCACCATCACCGCCACCGAGACCGCGTGGAGGCGTCGGTACCGCGCCGCGCGAACGAGCTTTCCGCTCTGGGCGCGCGACGATGCCGACCACCTGCTGTATCTCTCCAATGTCGGCGGACGCATCGAGGTCTACGCGTGGAACCGGCTCATCGGAACACACCGGCAGGTGACCGATCGCCCCGAGGGCACTGGTTACCGCGTCTCGAGCCGTCTCGACCCATCTGGCCAGAACATTTGGTGGTTCGACGACGTCAAGGGGAACGAGCTCGGCCGGTTCGTTCGCGAGCCATTCGGCGGCGGCAAGCGCGAGACCGTCGCGCCGGACCTCGAGCCGGCTTACAGCGCGGGTCTCGCCGTCGGCACGGGTTTCGCTGTGCTCGGGCGGTCGCATGGCGACGAGGGGACGACGATCTACCTCGTGCGCGACGGGGAGGCGCCACGTCAGGTCTATCAGCATGCGCAGACCGCGGAGGTGGTCGACCTCTCGCGGGACGAGATGCTCATAGCGATCGCACATTCAGAGCACGGCGATAGCCGCAACCCCGCGATCCGCGTTCTGGACCTCGACGGTCGCGCCGTCGCCGAGCTCTGGGACGGCCCAGGGCGGGGCCTCGAGCCGGTCGGGTGGTCGCCCGTGATGGGTGACCGGCGGCTCCTCGTGAAGCACGACCGCCGCGGTCGGAGCCAACCGCTGATCTTCGACGGGACGACGTCGGAAGTCGACGATGTCGTTCTCGATCTGCCGGGCGAGACCTTCGCCGACTGGTATCCGGACGCCAAAGCGCTCCTTATCGGACACGAGCATCGCGGCCGCAGTGAGCTGTATCGCTATGACCTCGCGGCGCGATCGCTGGACAAGCTCGACGCAGAGGCCGGGACGATCACCACCGCGCGCGTCCATCCTGACAGCGACGTCTGGTACCAGCTGACGAGTGCGCGGACCGCGGCGGCGACCCACTCGCTGAACGGCGGCGTGGTACTGCGCGCGCCCGGCGAGCCCGCACCTGCTGGGGTCGCCTTCCGCGACCTCGATGTCGATGGCGTGCACGTCTTCGTCGCTGAGCCGATCACGCAGGCGCCTCATCCGACGATCTTCATCGTCCACGGTGGCCCCGGTTCGCACGACCAGGACGCGTTCTATCCCGGCGTCCAGGCCTGGGTCGACCACGGCTTCGCCGTCGTTCTCGTGAACTACCGGGGCTCCACGGGCTACGGAAAGGAGTGGCGCGACGCGATCGTCGGGCGGCCGGGACTCACCGAGCTCGAGGACATCGCGAAGGTGTACGACCGCGTGATCGCCGACGGCCTCGCCGACCCCAAGCGAGTGATCCTCTCAGGAGCGTCGTGGGGTGGGTATCTCACGCTGCTCGGCCTGGGCATCCAGCCGGATCGCTGGTCCCTGGGAATCCCCATCGTCCCCGTCGGCGACTACATCGCGGCGTACGAGGACGAGATGGAGCCACTCAAGAAGTACGACGACGCGCTCTTCGGAGGCTCGCCCGAGCAGGTGCCCGAGAGGTACCGGCAAAGCAACGCGCTGACCTACGTGGAGCACATCCGCGTGCCCATGCTGCTGGTCGCTGGGCAGAATGACCCGCGCTGCCCGTCGCGCGGCGTCGACATCTACCGCGAGAGGCTCCTCCAGCTGGGCAAGAAGTTTGAGGAGTACCGCTTCGACGCGGGGCACGGTTCGCTCGTCGTCGACGAGCAGATCCGCCAGGTGGAGATGCAGATCGCATTCGCGGCACGGAACCTCGGGACGCAGGAACCGATCGCGTAACGCCCTTGGGGGCGGCCTTCGGTTCCGTTACGAATGACACATTGCATCTCATGTCACGAATTTTCCACCGGCGGATGTTGTTCACTACCCAGATCCCCAAAACAGGAGAACGATCCGAATGACGCAGGCC
>JBOGTG010000124.1:0-10199 GCA_050692175.1 Candidatus Limnocylindria bacterium
CCCCCCTCGCCTTCAACATGCTCGCCGGGTGGTGGCGGGTCGGCATTCTCGGCGCGGTGTGGGGCGCCGCCCTCGTCGGGGTCGGGGCCGCGGTCGCGGGAGTGCAGCTGCGCCGCGGGGCCCGCGCGAGCCTGTACGTGGGTATGGGCTGGATCGCCCTGGCGGCCTTCGGGCAGATCCCGACCGCACTCCCGTGGCCCGCCATCGGGCTCCTCACGACCGGCGGCGTGCTGTATTCCGCGGGCGCCCTGCTCTACGCGCGCCGGTGGCCGGACCCCTGGCCGCGCGTCTTCGGGTACCACGAGGTTTTTCACCTCTTGACCATCGCGGCAGCGATTGCGTTCTACGTTGTGGTCCTCGTCTACGTCCTGCCCGCCCCGCGCCCGTAGCGCTCCGAGTCACGACTCCGCCCTAAGGCCCGGCCCTCCGCCCTGGCGCGCTACCGTGCTTGCCTAAGACCGGGGAGGTTGTCGATGGCGAAGCCCATCGCGCAACGCATTTGGTACGTGGACGAGCAGGACAAGCGACACGAGGTCGTCGTTCGTCAAGGTGACTCGCGTTTCCGGCTAGAGGGCGGCGTCATTCGCGGGCCCGATTCCGAGAGGCCTGGCGTGACGCTCTCCGTGCCACTGCACCGCGTGCTGATCATCGAAGACCACGCGACACAGGGCGGCGAATACGTGGACGCTGACGACCTCCGGCGCGGGGCCGAAGAACCGGTCCGAGGCTAGTTCTCGACTCGAGCCCGGCAGCACCTTCGGGCGCGCAGCGACTGGCTCAACGTCGACGAATAGGCCCTTGCGTTCGTGAGAATCGGGAGTACACCTAGGACGTTCCTCCGGACCCGCAGCACCGTCCGTGCCCTAGTGCCGGCGAGGTGCTCCCCAGGCCCCCCGCGAACAGTCTCGTCTCCCGCAAAGGGGGGTGTCATGTCTAGCGAGCAGAACCGGGCCTGTCCCGCGCCCTCATCACTGAGGGCTTGTTCAAGGAACGACCTGAGGCTGATCGACGAGATCTAGCCAAGCGTGGCAACAGCGTAATTCTCGCCGTACCACTGGCGACGCTCGGCGATAGCTCGTTGAGCGTCGAAGCACATGGGGAGGAACACATGACGATGACAAAGGTCGCGACGATGCCAATCCAAGGCATCGACACCCGCCAACTTGAGAAGTTCAACGAGCAATACGCGTCCGCGCCGAAAAACTTCGAGCTCGGGATCGAGAGCAGGACCATCTGGGAGCAGAAGGGGCTCGGCAACCTGGGGAAGGTAGGCCGGTGGACCCTCGGAGGCCAAGCGATTGAGAAGCCAACCCGGGACTTCTCGGTTCAGCTGGGCTCTTGGAAGGAAGTGGGAGACGCTATCGGTGTAGAAGGGGCCGACGACCGGATCGAGCCGATCGAGGCCACGCTTCTCGGGCTTTCCTCGTGCGTCACCGAGGCGATCGTGCTCAACTGCGCCAGGACCGGCGTCAAGCTCGACGGGCTCGAGGTGAAGGCCCACGCCGACATCGACCCGGGTCCGATTGTGGGGGCGAAGGACCCCTCGGACTGGGACAACACCCTGAAGCAGATCACCGTCGAGGTCACCGCCCGCGGAGACTTCTCGGGCGACGAGCGGAAGATGATCGAGGATGGGGCGAAGCGCTCGCCGGTGCGTTATATGTTCAGCAAGACCGGCCTGCTCAAGACGAACTTCCACTACGAGTAGAGAGAGAGGCTCTGCTGCTACGGGGCGGATCCGTGGATTGACGACAGAAGTCGCGTGATCCGCCTCGCCGCTGCCGAGGATGGTCGGCTGATCGAGGAAGGTCGCGGTCCCACGTTCGCTGAGGGCACAGCTCGCACCTTCGTGACACAGCTTCGCGCGTGCTATCGCGCTGCAGCCGGGGGCGCGGCAACCCGGCGCTCGAGCGCTACCGCGACCCGCTTCATTCCGTCGCGAAGGATCTCGAGCGCGCCGCGGTCGCTTCGCTCGCTGATCCATCCGCCGCGGACGTCCGAGTCCGCCGGCGAAAGGCCCGCCTAACCCAGAAAGGCATCCCCGCAGCGGAATATCCTCATCATGTGACCACCGCTCCCGCACTTCCGGGCGGATTCGAGCTCCCGCTCGAGCCGCGTCTGCCGCGCCTTGGGTCGGTCGACGCTGTGGCGCTCGAAGAGCGCGCGGATGTGCTCTCAAAGCGCTCGATCAAGCGCGAGTCGAAGGTGTTCGCGCTCGACCTCGCGATCCGCATGATGGATCTCACCACGCTCGAGGGCGCCGACACGCCGGGAAAGGTCGCTGCGCTCAGCTCGAAAGGCATCCACCCTGACCCGAGCGACCCCGGCATCCCGTCGGTCGCGGCGATCTGTGTCTACCCGAACCTCGTCCCGTACGCGCTCGAGCGGACGCGCGGAACGGACGTCAGGGTTGCCTCCGTCGCGACCGCGTTTCCGTCGGGCCAATCCCCGCTCGAGATCAAGCTCGACGAAGTGCGCTGGGTGGTCGAGGCGGGGGCACACGAGGTCGACATGGTCATCGACCGGGGCGCCTTCCTCTCCGGTCGTTACGCGCAGGTGTACGACGAGATCGTGCGCGTGAAGGAGATCTGCGCGGGACGCGCGCACCTCAAGGTAATCATCGAGACGGGCGAGCTCGGCACCTATGACAACGTGCGACGAGCGTCGCTGCTCGCGATCGCCGGCGGCGCGGACTTCATCAAGACGTCCACCGGCAAGGCCGCGACGAACGCGACCCTCCCGGTCGCTCTGTGCATGCTCGAGGTCATCCGGGACGTGCACGAGGAGACCGGCCGCGTCGTCGGCATGAAGGTCGCGGGCGGCATCCGGCAGTCCAAGCAGGCGGTGCAGTTCCTCGTGCAGGTGCACGAGACACTGGGACTCGCGTGGCTCACGCCCGATCGCTACCGGATCGGAGCATCGACGCTTCTCAACGATGTGCTGATGCAGATCCGCAAGGAGCGCACCGGCCGGTACCAGAACCCGGACTACTTCACCGTTGACTGAGCGCAAGCGCGAAGTCGCGCGCCGCGCCGACAAGGCACCGATCGCGACGGCGTGGGATTACGCGCCCGCGCCCGAGGCGCGGGACATCGTTCGCGTCCATGACCGGTACGGGCTCTTCATCGGCGGCGAGTTCGTAGAGCCGCTCTCCGGCGAGCGCTACACGACGATCGATCCATCGCGCGAGGAGCCGCTCTCCGAGGTGGCGCAGGCCGGCAAGGCCGACGTCGATCGCGCGGTGAAAGCGGCGCGCGGCGCGTTCGATGGCCAGTGGTCGACGCTGCGCCCGAGCGAGCGCGCGAAATACCTGTTCCGGATCGCACGGCTCCTCCAGGAGCGTTCGCGCGAGTTCGCGGTCCTCGAGTCCCTCAACGGCGGCAAGCCGATCCGCGAGTCACGCGACGTCGATGTGCCGCTCGCCGCCGCGCACTTCTTCTACTACGCGGGCTGGGCCGACAAACTCGAGTACGCCTTCCCGAACCGGAGCCCGCGGCCCATCGGCGTCGCGGGTCAGATCATTCCCTGGAACTTCCCGCTGCTCATGCTCGCGTGGAAGATCGCGCCCGCGCTCGCCGCCGGGAACACGGTCGTGCTCAAGCCGGCGGAGACGACACCGCTTTCAGCCCTGCTGTTCTGCGACGTTCTGCGACAGGCCGAGCTGCCGCCAGGCGTCGTGAACATCGTCACGGGCGACGGCCGGACCGGCGCGGAGCTCGTTTCGCATCCGGACGTGAACAAGATCGCGTTCACCGGCTCGACCGAGGTCGGAAAGGCGATCCAAAGAACGCTCGCGGGGACCGGCAAGCGCGTCACGCTCGAGCTCGGCGGAAAGGCGGCGAACATCATCTTCGACGACGCGCCGCTCGACCAGGCCGTCGAGGGGATCATCAACGGGATCTACTTCAATCAGGGCCACGTCTGCTGCGCCGGTTCGCGCCTCCTCGTGCAGGAGTCGATCTACGAATCGACGGTCGCGAAGCTGAAGCGCCGCATGCGCACGCTGCGCGTCGGCGATCCGCTCGACAAGAACACCGATGTCGGCGCGATCAACTCGAAGCAGCAGCTCGAGAAGATCGAGTCCCTCGTGCAGTCGGGCGTCGACGAAGGCGCCGAGATGTACCAGCCTCCCTGCAAGCTGCCGGAGCGAGGCTATTGGTTCGTGCCGACGGTCTTCACGAGCGTCGCGCAGTCTTCCCGGATCGCGCAGGAGGAGATCTTCGGCCCGGTGCTCTCCGTGCTGACCTTCCGCACGCCGGATGAGGCGATCGAGAAGGCGAACAACACGCCGTACGGGCTGTCGGCAGGCGTGTGGACCGAGAAAGGCTCGCGCATCCTCGCGATGGCGCAGCGACTTCAGGCTGGCGTCGTCTGGGCGAACACGTACAACCGTTTCGATCCCGCCTCGCCCTTCGGCGGATACAAGGAGTCCGGTTTCGGACGCGAGGGCGGTCGGCATGGACTCGAGGCCTACGTCGAGCTGGACGAGGCATGAGCCGGCTGCCGGTACAGAAGACCTACAAGCTGTTCGTCGGGGGCGCGTTCCCGCGGTCCGAGTCGGGCCGAACACTCGTCGCCGAGGGCGCGAACATCGCGCGCGCGTCGCGAAAGGATCTGCGCGATGCGATCCGCATCGCGCGCCAGGCGGGCACGGGCTGGGCCAAGGCGACGGCGTACAACCGCGGCCAGGTCATGTATCGGATCGCCGAGATGATGGAGGCGCGACGCAACGAGCTCGCGTCGCTCGCCTCGGGTGCGGACGAGGTGGACCGCTCGATCGACCGTGTCGTCTGGTACGCCGGCTGGGCGGACAAGATCGCGCAGGTCGTCGGAAGCGCGAACCCGGTCTCAGGGCCGTACTTCAACTTCACGGTGCCCGAGCCGACCGGTGTGACGGGGATCCTTGCGCCCGAGCCGCCGCTCCTCGGTCTGGTGTCGCGCCTCTCGCCGGTGATCGTCGGCGGCAACACGGCGGTGGTCGTCGCCTCGGAAGCGCATCCGCTCGTCGCGATCGAGTTCGCCGAGTGCCTCGCGACCGCGGACGTGCCTGCCGGGGTCGTGAACATCCTCACCGGTCTTCGCAAGGAGCTGGCCCCGGTCCTCGCGTCGCACATGGACGTTGCCGCGCTCGACCTCACCGGTGGCGACGGCGACGTGGCCGAGCTCGAGCGCCTCGGCGCCGAAAACGTGAAGCGCGTCGTGCGCGGAAAAGCGGATGGACAGAGCCCCTACGACATCACGGCGTTCCTCGAGCTCAAGACCGTCTGGCATCCCATCGGGATGTAGAGCGGGGAACTTCGTCTCGCTCCACGCCTAGGCCTTGCGCTCCATTTGAACGCCGGTGCCGGCGAAGCACATCACGAACTTGAGCGTCTTGGCGCCGGTGTTGCGGATGCTGTGGAACCCTTCCGCCGGCGACATCACACAGAACGATCCGGCACGAATCGGCTGCGTCTGGTCGCCGACCCGCACCTCTCCCTCTCCTTCCAGAACGAAGAAGCCCTCCTCCACGTAGCGGTCGCCGACCTTGTGCCGGTGAACGGGGATCTCCTTGCCTGGGTCGATCTCGGCGGCGCCGAACGTGAGCTGCGCCGATCCTTCCGCGGCATCGAAGTAGATCGCGCGGCGAACGCCGGGGACGACATCGCCCAGGGGCTTGTCGGCGCGATTGGTCACTCGCATCTCAGCGCACACGCTCCGGCGCAACGTCACGTCTCTTCCCGGGTGGCCGCTCGACGTCGGGTGTCGCAATCCCGGCGAAGAACCGCTGGGCAGCCGCCACGCCGACGCCGAGTTCGATCGATTGACCCGAATAGTGCAAGGCGAGCTCGGTGCCGGCCAGGGTCGCCAGGACCTCGAGCTCGTTCAACGATCCAAGATGGCCGATGCGGAACACACGGCCGCGAAGCTGACCAAGGCCGACACCGAGCGCGAGGTTCAACCGCTCGGCTGCCACTTTCACGACTTTGTTGGAGTCGATCTGGTCAACGACGACAGCACTGAGCGAGTTCGACGCGCGGGCCGGGTCGCTGGCCAGCAGCGGCAGCCCCCACGCATGGACCGCTTCCCGCGTGGCCTGGGCGAGACGGCCGTGACGCGCAAGAACGTTGTCGAGTCCTTCCTCGAGCAGCATCCGCAGCGCCTCGCGCAGACCGAAGAGCAGAAGTGTGGCGGGCGTGTATGGAAAGAACCCTTGCTGCATGTCGCGTATGACCGGACGCCAGTCGTAGAAATACCGCGGGGTTTGATTCTTCGCTGCCGCCTCGAGCGCTCTTGGGCCCACGCAAAGGATCGCGCCGCCGGGCGGCAGCATGAGCCCCTTCTGCGTACCGGTGAGGGCCACGTCCACGCGCCACTCATCCATTCGAAAGTCGATGGATCCGAGGGCACTGACGACATCGACGAGGAGGAGTGGGTCGCGTCCGGTGCGGTCGATACCCCGACGGACCGCCAAGAGGTCGGTCGTGACTCCCGTCGACGTCTCGTTATGGACGATGAGAACCGCCCGGTGCTCGGGCTTGAGGTTGGCCTCGACGTCGGACTGCGTGACTGCGTCACCCCATCGCAGCTTGATCTCGTCCACCGTGAACCCCAGCTGGCGGGCTGCGTCGGCGTACAAGCGCGCGAAGTGACCGTTCTCGAAGCTCAGCACGCGATCGCCGGGGCTCAGCGTGTTGACCAGCGAAGCCTCCCAGGCTCCCGTTCCGCTGCCAGGGAAAATCACCGGCTCGCCCTGCTCTGACTTGAAGACGGTGCGTAAGCCCGCCCGGATCTCCGCGACGAGGCTCGGCATTTCCGGCCCGCGGTGATCCGGGACCGGCCGGTCCATCGCTCGGAGAACCCGCTCCGGCACATTCGTGGGTCCGGGGATCTGCAGGAAGTGACGGCCGGAGGTCATGTCGCGGTCACTTTAGGGGTGCTCACCGAGCCTCGCTCGCTCGCGGCGGAGGGCCTTGCCCCTCGGCTAGCCTCGAGGCGTGACGAGCCATCCGGTCACCTTCGGCGACGTCCTCGCGGCCCGCGAGTTCCTCGCCTCGCATCTCCGGCCCACGCCCCTCATCCGGCGCGAAGCTGTCTGCGCGGCCCTTGGCGTCGAGGCCTTTCTCAAATGCGAGAGCGCGCTGCCGACCGCGGCGTTCAAGGTTCGGGGTGGGCTGAACCTCCTTGGCCGCGATCCGACGGCGAAGCCCGGGGTCATCGCGGCCTCAACCGGGAATCACGGTCAGTCGCTGGCCTACGCCGGAAAGACCTTTGGCATCCCCGTGACGATCGTCGCCCCGCTCGGCGCGAACCCGTTGAAGCTCGAGGCGATGCGCCGATACGGCGCGACGATCATCGAGCACGGCGTCGACTACGACGAGGCTCGTGTGGAGTGCGAGCGGCGCGCAGCCGCCGATGGCGTTCGCTACGTTCACTCGGGAAACGAGCCCTATCTGATCGCCGGCGTGGCCACAGCGGCCCTCGAGGTACTCGAGGAGCGGCCGGACGTCGATGTACTGGTCGTCCCCGTCGGCGGCGGCAGCGGGGCGGCCGGCGCGTGCATCGTCGCGAAGCACCTGAAGCCAAGCGTTCGAGTGATCGGCGTGCAGTCGGCGGGCGCACCCGCGGCCTATCTCAGCTGGCGTGATCGGCAGCCGCGGGAGGGCGGCCCGATCCGAACGTTCGCCGAGGGTCTTGCGACCCGGACCTCCTTCGACTTGCCGCAGCGGATCCTGATCGATCTCCTCGATGAGTTCGTGCTCGTGACCGACGAGGATCTCTATCGCGCCATGCGACTCCTTCTCATCGCCGGCCACCAGCTCGCGGAGGGGGCCGGTGCTGCCGCGACCGCGGCGGCCTGGAAGCTCCGGGACGAGCTGCGGGGGAAGACCGTTGCGCTCTGGATCAGCGGCGCGAATGCGACAGCGGAGTCGATGAAGACGGCACTCGCTACCGGCGACCCCAAGCTCGAAGCGTCGAAGGTGGACTAGTCCCGACTCTCCATCAGACCGAGCCCTATGTAGATCTCGCGCGTCGCCTTCGAGAAGTTGAGCGTGTAGAAGTGCAGCCCCGGCACACCGATGTCGAGCAGATCGCGGCAGAGCTCGGTGGCCACCTCGATGCCGCGCTTGCGGATCTCGGCCCGATCGTCGCCGCCCGCCTCGATTCGTCGAACGACGTCGTCCGGCACCGCGTAGCCGGAGAGCTGCGCCATCCGCTGGACCGACACCAGTGACGTGATCGGCATGATCCCGGCGATGATCGGCTTTGTGATCCCCAGGGCGGCCATCTCGTCACGCAGGCGCTCGTACTCTTCGACCTTGAAAAAGAACTGCGTGATCGCGAAGTCGGCGAGGTTCAGCTTGAAGGCGAGATGCTCGCGGTCCGATCTGAGATCGGGGGAGCGGGGATGTCCGGCCGGGTGAGCCGCGACCCCGATCGACTGGAAGCCGAGCCGGCGCCCCAGCTCGACTAGCTGCGACGCGTATGCCAATTCTTTGTACGACTCCTCCTCGGGTAAGGGATCGCCGCCGAGGGCGAGCAGGTTCTCCAACCCCGCCGCCCGGAACCCGCCGATGATCTCGCCCAGCTCGAAGCGGGGGTGGGCCACGCAGGTCAGGTGCGGCATCGGCGTCAGGTCGGTCGTGCTCAGAAGGTCTACGACCACACGCGTCGTCCGCTCGCGCGAGATCCGCCCACCGCGATATGTAACCGAGACGAACGAGGGCTTGAGCGGCTGGAGGTCGGCGATGGTCCGAGTCAGCAGCTGCTGCTCTTCGTTGTCCTTGGGGGGAAAGAACTCGAACGAAAACGTCTGCCCGGTCAGAAGGAGGTCGGCGATCCGGGCCATTCCTGGCGAGTCTAGTCAGGCGACGGTCCGAATCGTTGACCGACGTGGAGGCTGCGGCGTAGCATCCCGCCGCTTCGGGCTTGGTCAACCCGACGGGGAGGGTTACCGCAATGAGAAGCGCTCGGATTCAGGCGTGCGTGGCAGTCATCGTCGTCGTGGTCGCATTTACGTTCGCGCTCTTCGCTCAGCAAGCCGTCGCGACACCGCCGACGTCGGCCAGCGGCACGTTTGTGGCGACGCAGGTGGTCACGAGCACCAGAACGGCTGACGGGAACACGATCATCACCACAGACCTCTCTGAGGTGATCAGCGGTACGTACACCGGGACCACTACCGGACAGTCCAGGGTCGTTGTCCATGCCGATGGCAGTGGGAACCTCCACGGTGAGTTCGTCTGCGACTGCACCGTCGCGGGTCAGGGCTCGGGGACGCTTCTGTTCCGCTTCGCGGGCACTGGCGCGGGCGGGGCGTTCGAGGGGCAGTACCGCGTTGTTGGCTCAAGCGGTGGCCTCGCGGGCACGCATGGCCTCGGAAGGTTCTCGGTGACCGCTGCTGGCGCAGGCACCTACTCGGGCTCGCAGCACTACGACCCGTAAACACAAACGGCAGCGTGGCAGTAGACCTAGCCCGGACGCTTGCGTCCTGTGCTCGGTAGCTTCGCGCGTGCGCCGCGCAGCAGCGGCTGCAGCGGTCGCTCGCTGTTCTCGTCGGCGTACTCACTGACAATCGCCTCGAGCGATTCACCCTTCGGGTGCGCGGCCTGGTGCAGGTACCAGTGGTGCTCGGTCGTCCAGAGATACAGGTCCGCCTCGGTGCGGTTCGGGAAGTCACGTAGCGCCCCGGTCTTGCGGATCGCTTCGACCGTCGGCAGGTAGACGCGGTCGTACCAGCTCGCGACCGCTTCCGGATAAGTGATCTCCCTCTTCTGCTCGGTGCCGATGTACCAGCGATGCGTCGAGATGTGCTCGAGGAGCTTGTCGTATTGGCCGGGAAGCGTCAGCTCGATCCGCGCGTCCGGCCGGAGACGCAGGAGATCGGTCTTTTCGTAGAACGCGACCGCGTCCTGATCCCGGATCCAGTCGAGCAGGTCCTCGACCGAGTCGACCGGCGCCGGTGCCGTCACCTCGATCACGTGCGCGTCGATGAAGGCCTGCCCGCGCTCGCGAGCCACGGAGACGCGATGGTTCCCGTCCTTCACGAAAAAGACCTCGCCGATCTTGTACAGCTCGATCGGTGGCACCTCCGTTCCTTCGCGGTGGGCGCGATCGACGCTCTCCCAGCGGTCCCTCGTCTTCACCTGCCGGGGGAGGAAAGCGCGGTCGAAGTCACGGTACCGGCCGACGCTGCCGACGATCTGATCGATCAGGAC